>NZ_JBHTVC010000018.1:63343-79442 GCF_042793275.1 Isoptericola sp. NPDC056578 | reverse complement strand
CGCCGCACGTCACGGCGGCGCGCGCGACGGTCCTCGAACACGTCCTCGCCGGATTGCTCGACGCCGGGTTGGACGAGCTCAGAGGGGATGACGTCAGGTTGGACGACGCCGCATCGGTGCGCCGTGCCGATCCGATCGGTGACCACGTCGTCGATGTGCGGTGGGCGCCGATCGACCTGGTGCTCTCCGGTGGGACCGCCCCGGGCGGTGCGATCTTCGGCGGATCGGTTCCTGGCGCAGCGCCCGACCGTCCGGGTGCCGGCGAGGCCGCCGACGCGGTGGGGCCTCGCGTCGGTCGGGATCGTCCGCTGCTCGCCGTGCTGGACGACGCCCGCCCGGGTCCGGACCTCGCGGGCACGCTGGCTGCGCTGGACGAGGCCGAGCTGGACGACTTCACGATCCTCGAGGTGCTGGCCGCCTGGGAGCGGGTCGCCGCGTGGGCGCAGGCGGGGTCTGCACGGGTGCTGGCGGAGATGCTGGAGCGCACGAGCGGGTCCTCGCGGCACGAGTTCGTGGTGGACGCCGTCGCGGCGCGGCTCGGGCTGACCCGGCACGCGGCTGCGCAGCACGTCACGGTGGCGCACGGGACCTCCCGGCTGCCCGAGGTCGCGGACGCGCTCGCCGCGGGCGTCGTCGACCGGCGCAAGGCCGAAGCGCTGATCGAGGCGGGGCGGCTGTCCGACGACGTCCGTCGCGAGGTGGTCACCAGCCTGCTGCCCGACGCCGAGCACCTCACCGTGCCGCAGATCCGCGCGCGGCTGCGGCGGGCCGAGATCGAGGCCGACCCGGAGGGCTCGGACGCCCGGCACCGCGCCGCGCGCGCCGAGCGCTTCGTCCGGCTCGAGCCCGTGGACGACGCGATGGCCTACCTCACCGCGTACCTCCCGGCGGACGACGCCGCCCGCGCGTTCGCCGCCATCGACGACGCCGGGCTCGCGATGCGCCGCGCGCCGGGAGAGGCGCGACGGCTCGACGAGTGCCGGGCCGACGCCCTCACCGCGCTCGTCACCGGGCAGCTCGCGACGGGGCAGTCCGCGACGGGGCAGTCCGCGACGGGGCAGTCCGCGACGGGGCAGTCCGCGACCGAGCTGGCTGCATCTGTACGGGCCGCCGGCGGCGGCACCTCGCCGGGCGGGGACGTGGGCGGGCCGGTGCTCGCGTCGCGCTCGCGCGCGGGCATCCGGGTGACGGTCGCGGCGTCGACGCTGCTCGGCTCGGACGACCTGCCCGCGATCCTGGCGGGGCACGGGCCGATCCCGGCAGAGATGGCGCGGACGCTCGCGTCCGACCCGGACGCCGTCTGGCAGCGCCTCTTCACCGACCCGGGCAGCGGGGTGCTCACGGATCTGTCGTCCCGCGCCTACCGGCCGAGCGCGGCGCTGCGGGCGGCCGTCGTCGCGCGGGACGTCACGTGCACGTTCCCCGGCTGCCGGGTGCCCGCCGCCGCGAGCTCCGACCTCGACCACGTCGAACCCTTCGACCCCGCGTCCGACGCCCCGCAGACCCACGGCGGCAACCTGCACGCGCTGTGCCGCACCCACCACCGCGCCAAGACGGTCGGCGGGTGGCGGGTCGAACGCGACCCGGTCGACGGGCGCACCACGTGGACAGCCCCTACCGGTCACCGGTTCGACCGGCCGCCCGTCGTCCATGGACCACCTGACGAGATCCCGCCTCACCAGATCTCACGCGACCAGGACCCGCCGGCCGGGGGCCTCGACGCGTGCGGCCGGCCTGGTGAGGGACCGTTGCCGCCGTTCTGAACAGACCGCGTGCTCCGGGACCGACCTCGGCGGTGGATCAGGGCAGGACGTTCCCTGCTCTCCCGGGCTCCACGAGGCCCGACTCGTAGGCCATGACCACTGCCTGCGTCCGGTTGGTCGCACGGAGCTTGGCCAGAACGTTCCCCACGTGCGTCTTCACGGTCTCCACGGTCACGTACAACCGAGCGCCGATGTCCTGGTTGGACAGCCCGCCCGCCATGAGTCGCAGCACGTCCAGCTCCCTGGCCGTCAGCGTTCCCTCGGGAACGGTCTCCACCGCGGCGGGGCGTGCCAGTGCCAGGCGACGCACGGCCTCGGGGAACAGCAGGGTCTCGCCGGAGACCACGAGACGGAGGGCGGCCGCGATCCGCTCCGCCGGTGCCCGCTTCAGCAGGAACCCGTCGGCGCCCGCGCGCAGCGCGTCGTAGACGTACTCGTCGTTCTCGAACGTCGTCACCACGACGACCCTCGGCGGCCCCGGCGCATCCTGGCGCGGTGCCGTCTCGCGCAGCACGGCATCACGGAGCGCGACCGTCGCCGCGATCCCGTCCATCACCGGCATCCGCACGTCCATCAGGACCACGTCCGGGCGGAGGCTCAGCACCAGCGGTACGACCTCCGCGCCGTCCGCGCCCTCTCCCACCACCTCGATGTCGGGCTCCAGCGACAACAGGGCCCGCAACCCTCTCCGGGTGAGCTCCTCGTCGTCCACGATCAGCACGCGCACGCCGTCACCCCCGCCCTGTCGACAGGGGCAGTCGGGCCGAGAGGCGCCATTCCGGTCCCTCCGGCCTGTCGACCGGGCCGAAGGTCGCTGCTCCTCGCAGCGTGCGCGCCCGCTCCGCCACGCCGCGAAGACCGTGGCCGCCACCGTGACGTGCCTCCTCTCGTGGCCCCGCTCCGACGCGTCCGGCGCGTGCTGACCCTGCCGGCATCGGGTTCGCCACCTCGATCGTCAGCTGTCCGCCCGGGGCGGCGGCCGTCACCTCGACCGACACGCGGACCGGAGCCCGTCTCGCGTGCCGCATCGCGTTCGTCAACCCCTCCTGGACGATCCGGTACGCCTCCCGCGAGATCGTGGCCGGGACGGAGGTCGCGTCGGGCCCGAGCTCTGCGCTCACCGGGGTCCCGGCGCGCCGCACATGATCGAGGAGCTCCGGGAGGTCGGCGAGAGTCCTCTGTGGGCGCCGTGGGGCGGCCGACTCGTCGCGCAGCAGACCGAGCGCGTGATCGAGGTCCTCCAGCGCCACCCGCGAGCTCTGCTCGATGCTCGCCATCGCCGCTCGCGCCGCGTGTGGCTCGACGTCCACCAGGCGCGAGGCCACGGCCGCCTGGATCGTCGACGCGGTCAGGGTGTGCCCGATCGAGTCGTGCAGCTCGCGCGCGAGACGGTTGCGCTCGGCAAGCACCGCCGCGCGCTCCTCGGCCGCGGTGACCAGGTCGTCCTGGCGCGGGCCGAGCAGGAGCGGCGCCCAGGTGCGCAGGGCCGCGCCGACGAGTGCGTTCGCGGCGGCGGCGAGGAGGCCGCAGAGCAGCGCCAGCACGACCGTCCATGCGCCGGCCGGCCCCGCCGGGACGGTCACCTGCCCGCGGAGGAGGGCCATGCTCCCGCCGCCGTCGAGCCACACGACGAGAGGAGCGACGGCGGTCAGGACGAGCAGCAAGCACACCCCGCAGGCGAGACAGGCGGCAACGGCGTGCACGAGGGTCCACAGACCTGTCCCCACCCGCCTGCCGCCGGCCGGCCGCACCGCGCCCAGGTTCGTGCCGAGCAGCCGGTCGGTGACGCGGACGTAGGCGTCGTGCACCACCGGGATCAGGCCGACGGCGACGAGCAGGGTGGCCCAGACGCCCACGAAGATGAGGACGCGGCCGGACGGGGGCATCGGGACGGCGAGCCCTGCGACGAGCGCGAACGGTGTCGGCAGCATGGCGAGGGCGAGGCCGGCGACGGTGTAGCCCGCAGCGTGGAGCGCTGTGGGCCCGAAGAGGCGGTGGGTCAGGGTCGGCACGCGCCAAGTCTCGCCGTCGACGACCGGGCGTACCTCCCCCAGGGGAGGGAGGTGCGGTCCACCCCTTCGTGCGAGCGAGATCTCGCTCTCGGTGGGGATTCCGGACGCGCGCGTGGACGCGACGATCGATCGGTGCCCTCAGCCCTCCGGAAAGGACCACGTCTCCCCATGCCCTCGTCCCCTCGCACGACGTCGCCGACCGGCGGACTCGTCTGGTTCCTGGTGCTCGCCTTCGTCCCGGCGTGGGGGTACGTCCTCGTCGCTCGCCTGGTGCTGGGCTGGTCCGTGGTGGACCCGCTGGTCCAGCTCCCGTTCGCCTTCGCCCCCGCTGTGGCGGCCGTCGTCGTGCGACGGTGGGTGACCCGCGAGGGCTTCGCGGACGCGGGACTCAGGCCGCGGTGGCGCAAGGCCTGGCCGCACTACCTCATCGCCTGGTGGGGCCCGCTCGCGCTCACCGCCGGGACCCTGTTCGCCGCCGCGGTGCTCGGCCTCTGGGCACCGTCGACGAGCATGGTCGGCGCGGGCGGAACCCCCTGGTGGGTGACGGTCGTCGGCCTCCAGGCGCTCGCCCTCGTGATCACCCCGCTGTACTGGGGCGAGGAGTTCGGCTGGACCTCGTACCTACGGTTGCGGCTGGTGCCGCACCGGCCCTGGGCGTCCACCCTGCTGACCGGTCTGATCTGGGCGGTGTGGCACTACCCGCTGGCCTTTCTCGGGTACGTCGAGTTCTCGCACGTCCTTCTGGGCCTGGCGGTGTGGACGGCCTCCTTCGTGCTCCAAGAGATCCTGCTGACCTGGCTGCGCCTGCGTTCGGGGACGGTCTGGACGTCGAGCCTGGCCCACGCGGGCAACAACATGGTGCTGTCGTTGCTGACCGCGACGACCCTGGCCGCCGACGAGGGAGGCACGCTGGACGGCATCGCGGTGACGGCGTTGACCCTGCTCCCGATGGGTGTCGCCTGTGCGTGGATCACGCTGGTCCGCCCGCGGTACGGGAGGCGCGGTCTCAGCGGGTAGCGCCGCACGGGCGCCTGGATGCGGAGCTTCCCGAAGGCATCGGCCGGGGACGCTGCTCCGTCACTCAGCGACGGCGTCCGCGCGGCGGCTCGGTCGGCGGCCACTCGCCGTCGTCCGAGCCGTCGTCGGCGCCGTGCAGCAGCTCCTGCAGCTGCACCTGCACGCGCTCGACGCGGGGGACGTCGCGCAGCACCATGCCCGCCTTCTCGGTGGCGTCGGAGACCTGCAGGGTGCCGCAGCCGAGCAGCCGGTCCAGGAGGTCCTTCTCGAGCGCGACGTCGTTGATGCGGTAGAGCGGGATGTCGCGGCCCACGCGGGTGACGATGCCGGAGCGCATGGCGATGCGCTTGGTGGTGACGGTCCACGAGGTGGTGCGCCACCTGAGCCACGGCACGAGCACCCACACCACGGCGACGACGAGCAGCAGTCCGAGCACGATCCAGCGGACCACGTCGTCCATCGGGACGACGAAGGAGAACGCGGCGGCGACGAGCAGCACGAGCAGGAGCAGGAACGGCCACACCACGGCCTTCGCGTGCTCGTGCAGGTCCATGACCACGCGCTCGCCGTCGATGAGGTCGTCGTCGTTCAGCGCCATGGCGCACATCGTGCCAGACGCCGGTCGGGGCGCGACGTCGCTGCTCAGCGCGGTGCAGGGCCGTTCAGACGTGCGGCGGCAGGTTCCAGCCCTCGATGGTGCGCAGGTCGTGGCCGTACCCGAGCTGGCAGATCGCGGCGGTGCCGAGCTCCAGGCGGGACCCGAAGCGCGGGTCGATGCCGAGCCACGCGGTCGCCAGCACGCGCAGCAGGTGGCCGTGGGCCACGGCCAGCACGTTCCCGCCGTCGCGCAGGGTCGCGTCGGCGCGCTCCACGAAGCGCCGGGCGCGGGCCGCGACGTCCTCCAGGAGCTCCCCGGGCCGCCCGTCGCCGTGCTCCGGGTCGGGCGGCAGCACGCGCACGCCGTCGTCGAAGATCTGGAACGGGTGGCCGAGGAGGGCGCCGACGTCGGCGCTGGTGCGGCCGTCCACGGGCCCGTAGTCCCACTCGGCGAGGTCGGGGTCGACGACGGCGTCCGGGTGGCCGGCCAGCGCGGCCGTGCGGCGGGCGCGCTCGAGCGGCGACGCGTAGACGGCGGAGAACGCGATGCCCGCCACCGCCCGTCCGGCGGTCCGGGCCTGTTCCTCGCCGGCCGGGGTGAGCGCGATGTCGGTGCGACCGGTGTGCTGGCCGCTCACGCTCCACTCCGTCTCGCCGTGGCGCAGGAGCACGAGCTGCGGGTCCTTGCTCGGCACGAGAGGCATGCTCCGAGCATCACGCAGACCTGCGGCGACGGCACCCGGACGGCGCTGTGGACAGGCTTTCCAGGAACCGCCCAGAGTTCGCTAGGGTGTCGTCGCCGTCACAGGACCGTCACATCTTCATCACTCGCCACTCGGGGAGGCCGCCCGTGCTCGTCTTCGTTCTCATCGGCGCCGCAGGGATGGTCCTGCTGCTCGTGTCGCTCCTCGTCGGCGAGCTGGTCGACCTCGGCGACGGGGCGCTGTCGGGCACGTCGCTCGGGGTCGGCGCGGTCGTCTTCGGCGCCGTGGGCACGATCGTCGTCGCCAACGACCTCGCCTCGTGGATCGCGTACGTGGCCTCCGCGGTCGTCGGTCTTCTGGCCGTCGTCCTGGCGCAGGTGCTGGTCCGGCGGCTCGCGTCGAGCGACGACGGCGTCGTCGTCTCGCTCGTGGGTGCGCACGGTACGGCGACGACGGCCGTGACGGCGACGTCGGGCGAGGTCTCGCTCGACGTCCCGAGCGAGCTCGAGCGTCGCCTGGCCCGCTCCGACGAGCCCATCGCGGCCGGGTCCCGCGTCGTGGTGCTCGAGCACTCCGGCTCCACCGTGCGCGTCGGGGTCCCCGGCCCGCAGGCCCGCTGACCTCTCCCTAGGACCCCGCAGCACCGACCGGAAGGAGACGCGCTCCGGCGCGCACCATGTTCGACTCGACCGACAGCAGCTTCATCACCACGATCGCGGTGCTCGCCCTCGTGGTGGCGTTCCTCGCGGTGGGCATCTTCGTCGCCCAGCGGATCCGCCGGGTCCCGCCGAACCAGGCCCTCGTCATCGTCGGCCGCGGCGCCGGCAAGAAGGAGTCCGCCGCCCAGAGCCAGCGCGTCGTCATCGGCGGCCGCACGTTCGTCTGGCCGATCCTCCAGCAGGGCTTCGCGATCTCGCTCGAGCAGCGGCAGATCGGCATCACCGTCGAGGGCGTCGACAAGAACCGCATCAAGATCGCCATCAAGGCGTCGATCAACTTCAAGGTGCGGGGCGACGACGAGGGCGTGCGGCGCGCGGCACAGCGCTTCCTCTCCCAGCAGGAGATGCTCACCGAGATCATCAAGGAGTCCCTCGAGGGCTCGCTGCGCTCCATCGTCGGCGACATGACGATCGAGCAGATCATCTCCGACCGCAAGGGTCTGTCGGACCGCGTCGTCGAGTCGACCAAGACCGACCTGGCGGAGCAGGGCCTGCAGGTCGACCTGCTCAACATCTCCGACATCTCGACGCCGGGGTCGGACTACCTGTCCAACCTGGGTCGCGCCGAGGGCGCCCGCGCGCTCCAGGTCGCGGAGGTCTCCGAGGCGGAGGCCCGGCGGGTGTCCGAGTTCGCCGTCATCGAGGCGGCCGAGCAGATCGCCGAGCGGCAGAAGGCGCTCGACCTCAAGAAGGCCGCGATCAAGGCCGACACGGACCGCGCCAACGCCAACGCCGACGCCGCGGGCCAGCTCGCGCGCGCGGAGCAGGACCGGCTCGTGGCGCAGCAGGAGCGCGAGGCGCTGGCCGAGCAGGCCCGCGTGACGCAGGAGCGCCTCGACATCGAGATCCGCAAGCCCGCCGAGGCCAAGGCGTACGCCGAGGTCCAGGAGGCCACGGCCCGTCGTGACGCCGCGAACGCCGCCACCGAGGCCGACGCGTTCAAGCGCACCACCATCGCCGAGGCGAACAAGACGGCCGCCATCCAGGACGCCGAGGCCTCCGCCGCGGCCGTGCGCCGGGCCGGTGAGGCAGAGCGTGACCGGCAGATCGCGCTGGCCGCCGGCATCAAGGCCGAGGGTGAGGCGAAGGCGTTCGCGGTCGAGGCCGAGGGGCGCGCCGAGGCCGTCGCCACGGATGCCAAGGCCGAGGCGCTGAAGAAGTACGGCGAGGCCGCGCTCGTGCAGGAGCTCATCGAGCGCCTGCCCGAGATCGTCCGCGCCGCGGCCGAGCCGATCGGCTCGATCCAGGGCATGACCGTCGTCTCCACGGACGGCGCGTCGGCGGTGACCAAGACGGTCGCGTCCGTGCTCGGCGAGGGTCAGGGCGTCGTCAAGCAGCTGACGGGCGTGGACATCCACCAGCTCATCGCGGGCATCGCCGGCGGGCAGCTGCCGACGAAGTCGGACGAGGCCGCGCCGCTCAACTGACGCGCCGTCGTTCGTCGGCGTCTGCGACGCACGACACGCCCCGCCGCGGGAATCGCCTCCCGCGGCGGGGCGTTCGTACGTCCGTGACCGCTATCGAGAACACCCCCCTCAAGGTCGACGTCTGGTCGGACGTCGCGTGCCCCTGGTGCTACATCGGCAAGCGCCGCTTCGAGTCCGCGCTGCAGCGGATGGCGGAGCGCGACGGCGCCGCCCCCGAGGTGGAGGTCGAGTACCACTCGTTCGAGCTCTCGCCCGACACCCCCGTCGACTTCGAGGGCACGGCCACCGAGTTCCTCGCCAACCACAAGGGCATCCCGCTGGAGACCGCCCAGCAGATGCAGGACCAGGTGACGGCGCTCGCCGCCGCCGAGGGCCTCACCTACCGGATGGACCAGGTCAAGCACACGAAGACGCTCAAGGCGCACGAGCTGCTGCACCTCGCCAAGGCGTTCGGCAAGCAGGACGAGATGAAGGAGCGCCTGCTGCGCGCGTACTTCACCGAGGGCGAGCACGTGGGCCACGTCGAGGACCTCGCCGACCTGGCCGTCGAGGTCGGCCTGGAGCGCGAGGCCGTCGTGGTCGCGCTGAACGCCGGCACCTACGCCGAGGCCGTCGCGGACGACATCGCCCGCGCCCGCGCGTACGGCATCAACGGCGTCCCGTTCTTCGTGCTCGGTGGCCGCTACGGCGTGTCCGGCGCGCAGGACCCGGACGTCTTCGTCCAGGTGCTCGACCAGGTGCTCGCGGAGGCCTGAGCCGGGCGAGCGAGGCGCATCTCACACCGCCAGCCCTGGCCGTGAGACGCAGTATCACCGAGAATCGAGGCCAGCCCGCACCGTCGCGGGCGCCGCGGTCTCGGGCCCACCCCGCCCGGTCGTCCCGCGGCAGTGGTTCCGTTGGAGGAGAAACATGAACGACGCCACCGAGAGCTCGTACCGCTCGATCGCCAACCCGCGCCGCACCACGCTGATGACCGTCAGCGCGGCCGAGGCGGCGGCACCCCACCACGGCGCGGACGAACGCCCGCTTCAGCTGCTGGGCGACGACGGCGCGGTCTGCGTGGACGGCGTGTGCAGCCTGCCGGACTGACCGGCTATATCGCGCGGTAGTCCGCGATCGACAGCCGCGGGCCCCGACGCGGAGCCTGCGGCCTGCGGTCGAGGAACAGCAGCCGCACCACCCGGTGCCGGTGGGGGGCATACGGTGCGAGGAGGCGCAGCATCCCCTCGTCGTCGGTGCGCTCGCCGGTGAGCGCCCAGCCGACCGCGCCGGCGAGGTGGAAGTCGCCCACGGACACGGCGTCCGCGTCGCCGAACGCGCGTTGCGCCACCTCGGCGGACGTCCACACCCCGACGCCGGGCACCTTCTCGAGCCGGGCGCGCGCCTCGTCGGCAGGCATCCCGGCCGCGTCCTCGAGCCGCGCCGCGACCTGGGCGCACCGCACGGCCGTCGCCGCCCGACGCGGGTCGACCCCGGCGCGGTGCCAGTCCCAGGTCGGGACGGCGGCCCAGCCGCGCGCGGACGGCACCACGCGCAGCCCCTCCGGGGCGGGCCCCGGCGCGGGCGAGCCGTGCCGGGCGACGAGCCACCGCCATGCGCGGTGCGCCGTCACGACCTGCACCTTCTGCTCGAGGACGGCGGGCACCAGAGCCTCCAGCACCCGTCCGCTGCGGCACATCCGCAGCCCGGGGGTGCGGCGCGCGGCGTCGTGGGCCTGCGGTGGTGGTCTGAAGGCCGAGATGTCGTCGCCCTCGCCGAGCAGCTCCGGCACGGCGTCGGCGGCCTCCCTTGAGCCCGGCCCCCAGTGCTGCACGACGACGGTGCGCGCGCCCGTCGCGACGAACCGCTGCGTGACCGGCCCGGTACGCATCAGGGTGGTGCGCCACAACACGCCGTCGGGGGTGCGTCGGAACGTCGGGTCGTAGGCGCCGTGCCGCAGCGGGCTGAGCGTCAGCCCGAGGTCGAGCGGCCGCTCCGACGCGTGCTCCACCGTGACGTCGGCCGTCGGTCGTGCGGCCGGCGACGGCACGGTCGCCGCGCTGGTCAGAGGGGGTGCGTTAGTCAAAGAGCGTTCCGAGCTCCCAGCCGGTGTCGCCGCGCGCACCGACGGGCGCGACGTCGCGAAGGGGATCCGCGTCGCGCGCGGGCCGTGCGGCGGGGCGCTCCGCGCCGTCCTCGCGCGGGGAGGTGCCCGCGCCGGCGTCCTCCGTGAGCAGCAGCTCGTCGACGCCGCCGCGGCCGGCGGCCCAGTCCTGCGCGGCGAGGCCGGCGAGCTGGTCGGCGCGCTCGTTGAACGGGTTGCCCACGTGGCCGCGTACCCACCGGAACCGGACGGGGCCCTCCCGGCCGGTGATCGCGGCGTCGATGGTGCGGATCAGCTCGAGGTTCTTCACGGGGTCGCCGGACGCGGTGCGCCAGCCCTTCCGCTTCCACCCGTGGATCCACTCGGACGCGCACCGGATCGCGTACTGCGAGTCCGACTCGATGAGGAGCGGCTCTGCCCCGGGATGCGCCTCGATCGCGCGCAGGAGCGCGGTGAGCTCCGCGACCTGGTTGGTGCCGGACGCGGCGCCGCCCGAGTCGAAGCGGCCGCCCTCGTGGGCGATCCACGCCCAGCCGATCGCGCCCCCGGGATTGCGGAGGCACGAGCCGTCAGTGCTGACAATGATCACGCCGGAGTCTCCCAGTGTCCGAGCCCCTGGTTGCCGCCCCCATTGTGCCCCGTGCCGGTGACACTCGGGGCCCTGTCCACGCCGCCGCCCGAAGAGCGAGGGGCGGGCGGGCTGCGGACGGCCGAAAACTCGGGCGCGCGGCCCCGGAAGACGCGGCGGCTCCGCCCGGAACCCAGGAGGCGTCTCCAGCGATGATCATGACGACATGACCGACGGCTCCGCCATGCCCGAAACCGACCCGCCCGCGCCCGACCGCCCCGCGCGCCGCCCGGCCGACATCCGCAAGTGGCGCCGCTACCTGGCCGACGAGCGCGCCGAGGCCGCCACCTACCGCGACCTCGCCCGCCGGCGCACCGGCGAGGAGCGCGCCATCCTCCTCGCGCTCGCCGACGCCGAGAAGCGGCACGAGCAGCACTGGCTCGACCTCCTGGGCGACGACGTCGGCCGGCCGCTGCGCGGTGACCTGCGCACCCGCATGCTCGGTCTCCTCGCGCGGCGGTTCGGCGGCGTCTTCGTGCTCGCGCTCGCGCAGCGGGCGGAGGCCCGCTCGTCGTACGACGCCGACGAGCACGCGACCGCCACGATGGCGGCGGACGAGCAGATCCACGAGGAGGTGGTGCGCGCGCTCGCCTCCCGCGGACGCAACCGGATGTCCGGCACGTTCCGCGCCGCCGTCTTCGGCGCCAACGACGGCCTGGTCTCCAACCTCGCGCTCGTGCTCGGCATCGGCGCCTCCGGCGTCTCGTCGCAGACCGTGCTCCTCACCGGCGTCGCCGGGCTGCTCGCCGGCGCGCTGTCCATGGGCGCCGGCGAGTTCGTGTCCGTGCGCTCGCAGCGCGAGCTGCTCGAGGCGTCCACCCCCGACCCGAAGAGCGCCACCGTGCTGCCGCACCTCGACGTCGACGCCAACGAGCTGGCGCTCGTCTACCGCGCCCGGGGCATGTCGTCCGACGAGGCGCAGGGCCGGGCCGACCACGTGCTGGCCGGGCTGGCCGCCACGGGAGCGGTGGCGTCGGACCTCGATGACGACGCGCCGGCCGTCGACGAGCAGGCGGACCTCGAGACCCACGGCACCGCGTGGGGGGCGGCGATCTCGAGCTTCTGCTTCTTCGCGTCCGGCGCGATCATCCCCGTGCTGCCCTACCTGCTGGGGCTCACCGGCTTCCCGGCGATCGCCGTCGCCGCCGCGCTCGTGGGCGTGTCGCTGCTGATCACGGGCGCGATCACCGGGCTGCTGTCCGGCACGTCGCCGTGGACGCGCGCGCTGCGCCAGCTCGCCATCGGGTTCGGTGCCGCCGCCGTCACCTACGCGCTGGGGCTGCTGTTCGGCACGTCGGTGGCCTGACCCGCGACCGGCGTCACGCCTGGGTGGTCGGACCCGCCGCCGGGTGAAGTCTCACCCGCTGTTGTTGCGTGACCGTTGCTCGGGCGTCACAGTGTGAGCTGGGTCATGACGGAGCAGCGCCTGACCCGGCGTGGCATCGAAGGGGGCCGAGTGACACGCAGCGTGGACCGTGCTCCGGCGGCAGGACGCCGCCGGCGCTGGGTCGCGCGCGTGGCCGGGGCCGCCGTCGGGCTCGCCGGGGCCGCCGCGCTGAGCGTCACCCTCGCCGGCACCGCGTCAGCCGACGACGGCGGCCACGAGGGCCCGTTGACGTCCGTGGTCCGGTCGCTGACCGACCACGACGACGGCGACCGGGGAGACCGCGAGTCTCGACCCTCGGAGCGGGGGCAGGAGAAGGCCGCGGACGCTCCGAAGCCGCGCCACGAGCGGGCTGCTCAGGAGCCCGTCGAGAGTGAGCGTGCCGCGCAGTCCCCGGCCGAGGAGGATGCTCCCGCGAAGCCCGCGGTGGAGAAGCCCGCGGTGGAGAAGCCCGCGGTGGAGAAGCCCGCGGTGGACAAGCCCGCGGTGGACAAGCCCGCGGTGGACAAGCCCGCGGTGGACAAGCCCGCGGTGGACAAGCCCGCGGTGGACAAGCCCGCGGTGGACAAGAGCTCGGTGGAGAAGCACGAGGCGGAGGCGCCCGTCGCCGTCGAGCCGGAGGCCGCCGAGCCTGCCGCCGACGACGGTGAGCGGTCGGCCGACCGCCGGGCCGAACGTGTGCGTGACGCGGTCGACGATGCCGTGGCGCCGGTCCGTGAGAAGTCCGAGCGGCTGCGCACGGCGGTGCACGACGAGGTCGTGGCGCCCGCCGAGCAGGCGGCCGAGGACCTGGCTCGCGAACTGGCCGTCGAGGAGCAGCCGGCGGACGAACCGCAGCCCGAGCAGTCCGAGGTGCCTGAGCAGTCCGAGCAGCCCGCCCCCGCCGAGGCGGCACGGCCGGACGCCGCGCCGGAGCAGACCGAAGCACCGGCCGAGCACGCGGAGCGCGGCACCGTGCTGGAGCCCGTCGCTCGCACGGTCGAGGCGGTGACGGCGCCCGTCGGCGCGGTGACCGAGCCGGTGGGGGCGCTGGTCGAGGGGGTCCTCAGCCCGCTGTCGCCGGTCGTGGACCCGGTGGCGGGCGTCGTCGAGGAGATCACCGGACCGGTCGGCGGGGCGCTCGAGCCCGTGACGGGCGCGGCCGCGGAGACGCTGGCCCCCGTGACCCGGTCGCTGTCCCCGGTGCTCGAGCCGGTCGGCCACGTGGTGCACGACGTGACGCGTCCGCTCGCGCCCGTCACCGACGGGGTGGGTGACGTCGTCGCTCCGGTCGTGAGGACGCTCGACCCGGTGCTCGAGCCCGTCGTCGGACTGGTGTCCCCCGTGACGGGTTCGCTGAAGCCTGTCGTCGACCCGGTCCTCGACGTGGCGGCCCCGGTGGTGGATGCGCTCGCTCCCGTGGTCGAGCCCGTCGGCGGGACGCTGCAGCCCGTTGTCGAGCCGGTCGTGGACGCCGTCGCTCCGGTGGTCGAGCCCGTCCTGCTGCCGGCCCTGGAGCCCGTGCTCGGGCTGCCCGCCGCGGAAGACCCCGCCGAGCCGGCGCCGGGACCGGCCGCTCCCGCCAGCCGCGCGACGAAGGTCGCCGCCGCCGCCCCGGGTGCGCGCCCCACCTCGGGGTCCGAGCCCGCGGTCGTGAGCACGGCCGTCCTCGAGCCTGCGCCGGGGGCGTTCCTCTCCGACGTCGGCAGCGTGCTGGACGCCGCCGACCAGGCGCTCGTCCCCGCCGACCGTGAGCCCGCGCCGGCCACGCCGTCGGCGCCCGCCGCCAGCAGCGCGCCGTCTGGCCCCTCCTCGAGCGTCCGCGGGGCGTCGGGCGGCGACGCCGCGGCCGACCTCGCGGGCAGCGACCCTTTCACCGCGCGGGCGTGGATCGCCCCCGCGGGCGACCAGCTCGACCGCCTCCCGGCGGTCGCCCTCGACATCCCCGTCTCTCCCGCCTGACGTGGCCGCGTCGCGCCCTCACGCGCGACTGCGACCGCGGGCGGCATCCGCCTCCCGCGCACCACGCCAGTCAGGAGCGGATCATGCATACCCATGTCCGACGAGCGCTGAAAGTCGCGCTCGTCGCAGGCGGCCTCGTGGTCGCCGGGGCCGTGACGGCCCAAGCCGCGGACGATGACGTCGTCGACGCCACCGTCGGTGCGGACACCTCGGTCGACCTCCACCTGAGCGAGGTCTCCGAGGAGACGAACGATGCCGAGCTCGACACGCCCGTGGACCTCCCCGAGGTCGACACGGAGGGCGTCGAGGCGGTGGTCGATGCCGTCGCCGGCGACGACGGCGCGGTCGACGACGTCGCCGGGCCGGATGAGGAGTCCGACACGACGACCGACGACCTCGTGGACGCCGTCGCCGAGGACGTGCACCAGACGGCGGACGACGTGCAGTCGGGCGACGTCCAGGGCGTCGTCGAGGACGTCGCCGGGGACGACGGCGTCGTCGACGACGCGATCGAGGACCAGCCCGCCGAACCGGCGGGTGGCGACTCCGGGAACGACGGCGCCGACGGCGGCTCGGCCGGCGACGACCGGGGTGACGGCGGCACGCCGCAGCCCGCGGACCGAGGAGCCGGGGGCGCGGTCGACGAGACCGTGGACCGTGCGTCCGACGTGGTGTCGGACGTGGCGGGAGCCGCCGACGAGGCGCTCGGGACCGGTTCGGACGTCCGGGACACCGTCGACGGGGTCACCGGCGACGGTGGTGTCGTGGACGACGTCCTCGGCGCCGACGAGCCCGAGTCCGGCGTGACCGACCAGGTCACCGAGCATGTGGTCGACGACGTCGAGCAGGCGACGGGACACCTCGCCGCCGGTGACGTCGAGGGCGTCGTGGACGACGTCGCCGCCGACGGCGGTGTCGTGGACGACGCGCTCGAGGACCGGGGCGTCGACGCGGCGCTCGAGCAGGTCGGCGAGACCGTCGACACGGCGACCGGTGCGGTGGACGGCGTCCTCGGTACCGGCACCGCGGTGCAGGACACCGTGGGCGGGGTCGCCGACGGCGCCGGCGGCGCTCTCGGCGCGGTGGCCGGCGCGGACGGCGTCCTCGACGACGTCCTCGGTGCCGACGAGCCCGAGTCCGGTGTGACCGACGAGGTCGTGGAGCACGCGCTCGACGACGTCGACGGCACGCTCGACGGCGTCACCGCCGGTGACCTGGAGGGCGTCGTGGACTCCGTCGTCGCGGACGACGGCCTCGTCGACGACGCGCTCGAGGGAGACGCGACCGACGGTCTTCCCGGGATCGACGACCTGGGGTCGGTCGACGGCCTGGGTGACCTCGGTGACCTCGGTGACCTCGGTGACCTCGGTGACCTCGGTGATGTCGGTGACCTGACCGGTGTCGTGGATGGTCTGCCTGGTCTCGGTGGCGGTGAGCTGCCGGGTGCTGGACCGGGTGACCTCGGTGATCTGGGGTCGCTGGGTGGCCTTGGTGCGCTGACGGATGTCGATGCCACGGTCGAGGGTGTGCTGGCCGGAGTCTCGGACGCGGCGGGCTCGCTGGACGCTGCGCTGGGTACCGAGCCGGTGGTGCAGGACACGGTGGACGGGCTGGTCGGTGAGGACGGCGTCGTGGACGACGTCCTGGGTGCCGACGAGCCCGAGGCCGGTGTGACGGACGAGGTCGCGGGGCACCTGCTCGACGACGTCGACGCCGCGCTGGGCGGTCTGACCGCCGGTGACCTGGACGGCGTCGTGGACTCCGTCGTCGCCGACGACGGGGTGCTGGACGACGCGCTGGAGGACAGCGCGACCGACACCATCC
>NZ_JBHTVC010000018.1:62912-63243 GCF_042793275.1 Isoptericola sp. NPDC056578 | reverse complement strand
TCGGTGACCTCGGTGACCTCGGTGACCTCGGTGACCTCGGTGACCTCGGTGACCTCGGTGACCTCGGTGACCTCGGTGACCTCGGTGACCTCGGTGACCTCGGTTCGCTGCCAGGCACGGGCGACTCGGCCGGGCTGGGCGACCTGACCGGCGCGCTGCCGAGCCTGGACGGCGCGGTGGACGACCTGACCGTGTCGGTGGCGGACGCCGCGGGCACGGTCGACGGCGTGCTGGGCACGCGGTCGCTGCTGCGGTCCACGGTGAGCGGCCTCCTCGGTGCTGACGGCGTGCTGGACGACGTCCTCGGCCCGGACGAGGCGCAGGACGGCGT
>NZ_JBHTVC010000018.1:0-62816 GCF_042793275.1 Isoptericola sp. NPDC056578 | reverse complement strand
GCGTCACGGACGGTCTCGTGGAGGCCGTGGTGGACGACGTCGACTCGACGCTCGACTCGGTGACGGCCGGCGACCTGCCGGGCGTGGTCGACGACGTGACCGGCGAGGACGGCCTGGTCGACGACGTGCTGGAGGACCAGGGCCTGGACCCGGTGCTCAACGACGTCGTGGGCTCCACCGGTGCGGTGGACGACCTGCTGGGCACGGGGTCGGCGGTGCAGGACGTGGTCGGCGGGATCGCCGGTGAGGAGGGCGTGCTGGATGACGTCCTCGGCGCCGACGAGGCGCAGGACGGCGTCACGGACGGTCTCGTGGAGGCCGTGGTGGACGACGTCGACTCGACGCTCGACTCGGTGACGGCCGGCGACCTGCCGGGCGTGGTCGACGACGTCGCCGCCGACGACGGGCTTCTGGACGACGCGCTGGAGGACGGCGGCGTGGACGCGGCCGCGGACGACGTGGTCGACCAGGTCTCCGACCTGGCGGGCACGGTCGACGACACCGTCGGGACCGGGTCGCTGGTGCAGGACGTCGTGGACGGCCTCGCCGGCGAGGACGGTGTCGTGGACGACGTCGTCGGTGCCGACGAGCCCGAGGACGGCGTCACGGACGAGCTCGTCGAGCACGCGCTCGACGACGTCGAGCAGGTCGTGGGAGACCTCACCGAGGGCGACCTCGGCGCGGTGGCCGACGACCTCACGGCCGAGGACGGCCTGGTCGACGACGTGCTGGAGGACCAGGGTCTGGACCCGGTGCTGAACGACGTCGTGGACTCCACCGGTGCGGTGGACGACGCGCTCGGCACGGGTGACCTCGTCGAGGACACCGCGGACGGCCTGCTCGGTGAGGACGGCGTGGTCGACGACGTCGTCGGCGCCGACGAGCCGCAGGACGGCGTCACGGACGGCGTCGTGGAGGCCGTGGTGGACGACGTCGACTCGACGGTGGACTCGGTGACGGCCGGTGACCTGCCGGGCGTCGTCGACGACCTGACCGCCGAGGACGGCCTGGTCGACGACGTGCTGGAGGACCAGGGTCTGGACCCGGTGCTGAACGATGTCGTCGACTCGACCGGGACCGTGGACGACGTGCTCGGCACGGGTGACCTCGTCGAGGACACCGTCGACGGGATCGCCGGCGAGGACGGCACCGTGGACGACATCATCGGCGCCGACGAGCCGCAGGACGGCGTCACGGACGAGCTCGTCGAGCACGTCGTCGAGGACGTCAACGACACGGTGAACGACCTGCTCGAGGGCGACCTCGGGGCCGTCACCGACGACGTCCTCGCCGAGGACGGTCTGGTCGACGACGTCCTGGAGGACGGCACCACCGCTACCGATCCGGGTGACGGCACCGATCCTGGTGACGGCACGGACCCGGGTGACGGCACGGACCCGGGTGACGGCACGGACCCGGGTGACGGCACGGACCCGGGTGACGGCACCGATCCTGGTGACGGCACCGATCCTGGTGACGGCACGGACCCGGGTGACGGCACCGACCCCGGCGACGGTGGCACCGCCAACCCGGGTGACGACGGGTCCGGCGACGGCTCGACCACCCCGGTGGGCGGACCGGTCGCCGAGGCCGCCGGCTCGGACGGTTCGGGACAGCTGATCGGTACCGGGTCCGACGGCGCCACGGCGGCGTCCGGCGCTGACGGTGCCAGCGGGACCGGCGCGATGCAGTCGCTGCCGACGACGGGCGGCGACCTGCGGCTGCTGGGCCCGGCGCTGCTGCTGATGCTGACGGGCGTCGCGCTGGTGCTGCGCCGCCGGAGGGAGGTCGTCGCGGTCGAGACCCGCTGACCCCGTCGGAGCCGGTACCGGCTCCGGACGGGGCGGCGCTGTCACGGGGGATCACTGGGGAGTGTCCCGTGGCAGCTCCGCCCCGGCTGGGGTCGGCGGGGTGCGGCACGGCGCAGGGGGCCGGGCCGCACCCACGACGCACCGGCGACGCGGGGTACGCGTGGCGGCCCCGGGCGGACGATCACCGGGCTCTCGGGGGAGGGTCTCGGCAGACCCGCCCGGGGCTGCCCGCGGAACACGCCTACCCTGGGACACCGTGCCCCGCCTGATCGCCGACCTCACGCCGCTGCGCGTCTCCCCGGCGTTCCGTCGCCTGTGGTGGGGCCTCGGCGTCTCGAACATCGGCACGCAGGTCACCGTGGTCGCGGTGGGCCTGCAGGTGTACGCCCTGACGGGGTCCACGCTCGCGGTGGGCACGCTGGGGATCGCCGCGCTGGTGCCGCTGGTCGCCCTCGGGCTGTACGGCGGGGCGCTGGTGGACCACTACGACCGGCGCCGCGTCTCGCTGCTCGCGTCCTCGGTGCTGTGGCTGGTGACGGCGGCCATCGCGGCGCAGGCGTGGCTCGACGTCGGCTCGGTGAACCTGCTGTACGGGCTCGTGGCGCTGCAGTCCGCAGCGTTCGCCATCAACAACCCCGCGCGCACGTCGATCGTGCCGCGCCTGCTGGAGCCGCAGCTCATGCCGGCGGCCAACGCGCTCCAGACGCTGTCGTTCAACGTGGCCCTCACCTGCGGCCCCCTCGTGGGCGCGCTCCTCGTGGCCCGGCTGGGGTATGCCTGGGCGTACACCCTCGACGCGCTGCTGTTCACCGCCGCGCTGTGGGCGGTGTGGCGGCTGCCCGCCGTCCCGCCCGAGCTGACCCTGGACGACCAGAGGGACGACGACGTGACCGGCGCCGCGCCCGCCCGGCGGCGCGTCGTCGGGCTGAGCTCGGTGCTCGACGGGCTGCGCTACCTCGCCACGCGGCCGAACGTGCGCACGACGTTCGTCGTCGACCTGGCCGCGATGGTCCTCGCCTTCCCCCGCGTGCTGTGGCCCGCGGCGGGCGCGCTCTACCTGGGCGGCGGGGAGACGACGACGGGTGTGCTCGCCGCCGGGTTCGCCGTCGGCGGCATCCTCGCGAGCGTGTTCTCCGGCGCGCTGGTCCGCGTGCGGTGGCAGGGCCGGATCATCGTGTGGGCGATCACGGCGTGGGGGCTGAGCGTCACGGCCTTCGGCGCGGTGCTGGTCGCCGTCGGGCCGGACGCGCCGGACGGCGTGCTGTGGGGCGCCGTCGTGCTCGCGGGCGTGGCGCTGCTGCTCGCGGGCGGGTCGGACGCGATCTCGTCCGTGTTCCGCCAGTCGATCCTGCAGACCGCGACGCCTGACCACATGCGCGGCCGCCTCCAGGGCGTGTTCATCGTGGTCGTCGCGGGCGGGCCGCGGCTCGGGGAGATGGTGCTGGGCTCGGAGGCCACGTGGTTCGGCGAGGGCTGGGCGGCCGTCGTCGGCGGGCTCGCGTGCGTCGCCGTGCTGTGGCTGGTCGTGCGGCTGCAACCCCGGTTCTGGCGCTACGACGCGCACCACCCTGAGCCCTGAGCCCCGAGCGCGCGCCACGGCGTGCTCCCGCGGGCGTGCGTATCGTCGAGGAACCCCGACCAGCAGCCCTCGCCGGCCCGCGGGAGGAACGATGCGAGCGATCGTGCACGACCGCTACGGCACGGCCGAGGTGCTCCGGCTCGCCGAGGTCGACCCGCCGGAGCCGACCGGCCGCGAGCTGCTGGTCCGGGTGCGGGCCGCGGCGCTCGACGCCGGCGTCTGGTACCTGACGACGGGACGGCCACCGGTGGCGCGCCTCGCGTTCGGGCTCCGCCGCCCGAAGGCGCGCGTCGCGGGTCAGGAGCTCGCCGGCACGGTCGAGGCCGTGGGCCCCGGGGCGCGACGGTTCGCCGTCGGGGACGAGGTGTTCGGCACGGGCGCCGGCGCGTTCGCCGAGCTGGCGCTCGCGCCGGAGAACAAGCTCGCCGCGCGCCCGCCGGACCTCGCGCCCGAGGCGGCCGCCACCCTCGGCGTGTCCGGCACCACGGCGCTCCAGGCCGTGCGCGACATCGGCGAGGTGCGCGCCGGCCAGCGGGTGCTCGTCACCGGCGCGGGTGGCGGCGTCGGGACGTTCGTCGTCGGGCTCGCGGTGGCGCGAGGTGCCGTCGTCACCGGGGTCGCGGGCCCGGGCAAGGCGGAGCTGGTCACGCGGCTCGGCGCCGAGCGCGTTCTCGACTACACCCGCGAACCGATCACCGCGGCCGGGCCGCACGACGTCGTCGTCGACGTCGCGGGCAACCGGCCGCTGCGCGACCTGCGCCGCGCCCTGACGCCCCGCGGCACGCTCGTGCTGCTGGGTGCCGGGGTGACCACCAGCGGGTTCCTCGGCGGGGCGGAGCGCCAGCTCCGCGGGCTGCTGTGGTCGCCGTTCCTGCGGCAACGGCTGCGAGGGTTCGTCGGCATCACCCAGCCGGACGACCTGCAGACCTTGGCGACGATGGTCGTCGAGGGGCGGCTCGCCCCCGCCGTCGAGGCCGTGCGCCCGCTCGCCGAGGCGCCCGACGCGGTGCACGAGCTCGGGCTCGGCCATTCCCGGGGCAAGACCGTCGTCGTCCCCTGACCGGACCCGGGGACGCGAGCGTCAGGGCGTCGCGGCCGTGTAGGGCTTCCGTCTGCGCATCCCCGGCAGGGCGACGACAGCGAGGACGGCGCACGCCCAGCCGCCCGACATCGTGACGAGGAACCCGGCGTGCGAGTCCACGGCGTCCACCGCGACGCCGGCCAGCCACGAGCCGAGCGAGACGCCGACGCCCAGCGACGTGCCCACCCACGTGAGGCCCTCGGTGAGCTGGTGCGGCGCGACGAGCGCCTGCACCAGGGCGTTGCCGTTGATGAGCGTCGGGGCGATGGCGAACCCGGCCACGAACATCACCACGCCCAGGACCACGAGGTTCTGGACGAAGAAGAACAGGGAGACCCCGACGGCGATCCCGCAGGCCGTGACGGTGAACCGGACCGACAGCGGGGACACCCAGTGCCGGGCCCCGTACGCCAGGCCCGAGACCATCGAGCCCAGCGCGAAGCAGGCGAGCACCAGCCCGGCGAGGCCCTTGACCCCCTGCTCCTCCGCGAACGCCACGGTGGCGACGTCGCTCGACCCGAACATGACGCCCATGCCGACGAAGACGACGGCGAGCACCGGCATCCCGGGCATGCGGATCGCCGAGCGGCGCTCGAGGCGGACGGCGTCGGGGTGCGTCACCGAGCCGACGCGCTCGCCGTCCGCGGGTACGGCCGCGCCCCGGGCGGGCGGCTCGGTGCGCCGCTGCGTGAGGAACCAGGCGGCGCCCCCGCCGCCCACGACGGCCGCGACCAGCAGGCCGCCCGAGGGGATGACCGTCGTCGCGAGCGTCGTCGCCAGCACCGGGCCCACGATGAACACCAGCTCGTCGAGGGCCGACTCCAGGGAGTAGGCGGTGTGCACGCGCCGCGCCTCCGGGAGCACGTGGGACCAGCGGGCCCGGGCGAGCGA
Organism: Isoptericola sp. NPDC056578; assembly: GCF_042793275.1. Taxonomy (NCBI): domain Bacteria; kingdom Bacillati; phylum Actinomycetota; class Actinomycetes; order Micrococcales; family Promicromonosporaceae; genus Isoptericola; species Isoptericola sp. NPDC056578. The sequence goes on along the minus strand of NZ_JBHTVC010000018.1, from coordinate 57,454 downwards.
CCCGTACGAGCCCTGGCTCGCCCCGCCCACCGCGGCGCACACCCACAGCACCCACTCCGCGGCGCCCAGGGTCGCGGCCACCACCAGCCCCAGCAGCCCCACGGTCGTCGCGACCAGCATCGGGGTCATCACGCGGGCCTGGCCCGACCGGTCCACGAGGCGGGCGATCTGCGGCGCCACCAGCGCCTGCGCCACCACCAGCACCGCCGACACCCGGCCCGCCATCGCGTACGAGCCGTACAGGGCCTGCACCATGAGCACCGTGCCGATGCCGACCATCGACATCGGCAGCCGGGCGATCACGCCGGCGGCGGAGAACGGGAGCGCCCCCGGCACCTGGAGGACGTCGAGATAGGGGTTGCGCTTCCGGGCGCCCGACGCCGTGTCGGGGCCCTCGGGGACGGGCTCGGTCACTGCCGGATTCTCCCACCCCCGCGGGTGTGGGGCTTGGTGCGGCGCAGCCCCACCGCGCGCGCCCGGCCGGGGGCCTCTAGCGTGACGGACCATGACCGCCAGGGACCGCGTGCGCGCGGCGCAGCTCGTGCCGCGTGCGCTCTGGGCGCTCGGCGGCGTCGCCGTGCTCGCCCTCGGGTCGGCCGTGCTGCTGTCCGCGCACGTCGGCGTCGACCCGTTCACGGCGGCGAACATCGGGGTCAGCGGGCACCTCGGCATCGGGCTCGGGGCGTACCAGCTCGCCGTGAACGCCGTCCTGCTCGTGCCCGTCGTGGTGTGGGCGCGCCGCTACGTCGGGCTGGGCACGGTTATCAACATGGTGATGACGGGGTTCTTCGTCCAGTGGTTCGGCGCGCTGCTGGCGCCCCTGGTGCCCGACCCGCCCAGCCACCTGCTGCAGGCCGTGCTCTTCGGGGTGGGGATCGTGCTGTTCACCGCCGGCGCGTCGGCCTACATGACCGCGGGGATCGGGACGGCGCCGTACGACGCGATCGCGCCGATCGTCGTCGACCGCACCGGGTGGCGCTACCGGGTGGTGCGGGTGGTGCAGGACCTGGCGTTCGTCGGCCTCGCGATCCTGTTCGGCGGCCCGGTGGGGGTGGGGACCGTCATGACGGCGTTCTTCGCCGGGCCCCTCATCGACTTCTTCACCGTGCGGGTCAACACGCCGCTGCTGCACCGCCTGCTGCCCGGCGACGAGGAGCCGGTCCACCAGGCGCCGTGAGGTCCGTCTCGCCCCCGGCACGGGGGGCGACAGATGTCGGGGTCAGCGGCCAGGATGGGGGCCATGAACGCCACCCCCACCCCCGTGACGGTCGTCGACGACCGCGACCACCAGGTCTTCCTCGCCCGGCTCGACGACGGCCGCCGCGCCGGCGGCGCGTACTACGAGCGGAAGGCTGACGAGGGGTCGGCCGTGGTCGTCTTCACGCACACCGAGGTGGACCCGGCGTTCGAGGGGCAGGGGATCGGGTCGCAGCTCGCCGCCGGCGCGCTCGACCAGGTGCGCGCCGCGGGGGAGAAGATCGTGCCGCTGTGCCCGTTCATCAAGGCCTACGTGCAGCGCCACCCCGAGTACGCCGACCTGCTCGCGCACCCCGCCCGGTGAGGGCGGCGACCACCACCCGGCGCGGCGGCATCGCGGCGCTGGGTGTCTCCGTCGCGCTCCTGCTCGGCGCGTGCGCCGGCGGCCTCGAGCCCGCGACCCCCGGTGTCGACGACGTCGCGCCCTCCGACCTGGCAGCGCCGTCCGACCTGCCCGCTCCGTCGGACGAGCCGGCGCCCTCGGACCCGCCCGTGTCGCCGGGCACGTCACCAGCGGGGACCGCGCTCGCGGCGCTGGAGGGCCTGCCGGTCAAGGGTCGCGCGCCCAAGACGGGCTACTCCCGCGACCAGTTCGGCCCGGCGTGGGCCGACGTCGACCACAACGGGTGCGACACCCGCAACGACGTCCTCGCGCGCGACCTGACCCGCACCGTCACCGACCCGGACACGCACGACTGCATCGTGCTGAGCGGCGTGCTCGCCGACCCGTACACCGCCACGCGGATCGACTTCCTGCGCGGGCAGGCGACGTCCACGGCGGTGCAGATCGACCACGTGGTCGCGCTGTCCGACGCGTGGCAGAAGGGGGCGCAGCAGCTCGACGGCGTGGCGCGCCGGCAGCTCGCCAACGACCCGCTGAACCTGCTCGCGGTCGACGGCCCGACCAACTCGGGCAAGGGGGACGGCGACGCCGCGACCTGGCTGCCGCCGTCCAAGGCGTTCCGCTGCCAGTACGTGGCGCGGCAGGTCGCGGTGAAGCAGGCGTACGCGCTGTGGGTCACGCAGGCCGAGCACGACGCCATCGCGGGCATCCTGTCCCGGTGCCCCGACGAACCGCTGCCGTCCGGCGGGCCGGCGCCGCGGGTGGACGCCGGCCCGGACGACGCCGGCTCGGACGACACCAGCCCGGACGACACGAGCTCGGACGACACGAGCTCGGACGACACGAGCTCGGACGACACGGGTCCCACGCAGGAGCCGTTCGCGAACTGCGACGCGGCGCGGGCGGCCGGCGCGGCGCCGGTGCACCGCGGCGACCCCGGCTACTCCTCCCGGCTGGACCGCGACGGGGACGGGACCGCCTGCGAGTGAGCGTGGCCGGCCTACCGTGGAGCCGAGCACGCCGAACACCGTGAGTCGACCTCCGAGGGGCCGCGATGTCGCACACCTACCTCTTCGCGCTGACCGACGGCGGCGGCACGGTACCGCCCGAGCTCGGCGCCGCGCGACGGCTCGTGGAGCGCGGCCACCGCGTGACGGTGCTGGTGGAGGACTCGATGCTCCCGGAGGCGAGCGCCACCGGGGCGCGCGTCGTGCGCTGGGAGCACGGGCCGAACCGCCCGGACCGCGACCCGGCGCACGACCCGTTCCGCGACTGGGAGCGCACCAGCCCGCTCGCGCAGGCGCGCCTCATGGGCGACCGTGCGATCGCGGGGCCCGCGCCCGGGCACGCGCGCGACGTCGCCGCGGCCATCGACGACGACCGGCCGGACCTCGTCGTCTCGTCGATCTTCGCGTTCGGCGCCATGATGGCGGCCGAGTCGCGCGGCATCCCGTTCGACGTCCTCATGCCCAACGTCTACGTCCCGCCCACCCCGGGCGCGACGCCGGTCGGGATGGGCCTGGTGCCTGCGCGCGGCCCGCTCGGCAGGGCGCGGGACGCGGCCATGCGTCGGATGACGGTCGCCGGGCTCGACCGCTACACGCTGGAGCGGCTCAACGCCCTGCGCGCCGAGCTCGGCGTCGGGCCGATCGCGCACTCGTGGGAGCAGGTGCACCGCGCGCGGCGCCACCTGGTCATGACCAGCCCGGCGTTCGACCTCCCCGCGACGCTGCCCCCCGCGGCGCGGTACGTCGGGCCGGTGCTCGACGACCCGTCCTGGGCGGACGACGACGACTGGTCGCCGCCGCCCGGTGACGCCCCGCTCGTCCTCGTCGCCATGTCGTCGACGTTCCAGGACCACGTCGGCGTCCTGCAGCGGGTCGTCGACGGGCTCGCGACGCTGCCCGTGCGCGGCCTGGTCACGACCGGCCCGGCCGTGTCGCCGGCGGCGGTCCGCGGCACGCCGGACGTCACGGTCGTCGCCTCGGCGCCGCACGGGAGGGCGATGCGGGAGGCCGCCGCCGTCGTGACGCACGGCGGGCACGGGACCCTGCTCAAGGCGCTCGCCGCCGACCTCCCCGCCGTCGTCGTCCCGCACGGGCGCGACCAGGCGGACAACGCCGTCCGCGTCACCCTGCGGGGCGCGGCCGTCCGGCTGCCGCGCACGGCGTCGTCGGCGCGGTTCGCGGACGCCGTCCGGCGCGTGCTCGACGACCCGTCGTACGCGCGCTCGGCGCGCGCCCTCGGGGCGGCGATCCGGCGGGACGCCGAGCACAGCACGCTCGTCGCGGAGCTGGAGGACATGGACGGCACCGGCCGCGCGTAGGGCGCGCGGTCAGGCGGGCAGCGCGGCGCCCTGCGCGGCCTGGATCTCCAGCTCGACCTTGAGGGTCGTTCCCACGATCGCGACGCCGGCCGCGGCGACCTCGTTGTACCGGATGGCGAAGGCGTCGCGGCGCAGCTCCGTGGTGGCGCGGAACGCCGCGCGCACGACACCCTGCGCGTCGGCGCCGGTGCCCAGGTAGGTCAGGTCCAGGTCGACCGGGTGCGCCAGCCCGTGCAGGGTGAGGTCGCCGTGCACCGTCCAGCGACCGTCGGCGACCGGCGTCATCCCCGTCGAGCGGTACGTGATGTGCTCGTACCGCTCCACGTCGAGGAAGTCCGGGGACCGCAGGTGGCCATCCCGAGAGGCGTTGCCGGTGTCGATGGACGCCGCGGCGATCACGGCGGCGACGCCGGACCGGGAGACGTCGCCGGGCGCGACGTCGATCCGGCCGGCGAGCTCGGTGAACCGGCCCCGCACGCTGGAGATGCCCAGGTGCTGGGCCACCGCCGCCACCGACGAGTGCGCGGGGTCGATCGTCCACGGGCCCGGCGGCGGCAGCTCCGTGCCGCCCTGCCGGGCCAGCGTCACGGCCCCCAGGGCGGCGCGGCCCGCGGCGGTGACGATCGCCGACGTCGCGGCGGGCGCGTAGCCCACCGCCGTGACGATCGCGACGTACGCGCCCGGGGCCAGCGCGGCCTCGCCGCGGACCGCGCCGTCGTCGTCCGCGTCCGCGCGCAGCACCTGCGCGCCGGCGGCGTCCGTGAGGGTGACGACCGCGTGCGGCACGGCCCACCCGTCGCGCGTCCGGACCGTGGCGGTCAGCACGCCGCTCACTCCGCGGGGTGGGCGAGGGTGAGGTCGTGCCCGTCGACGCCCGCGCCGGCGAGGCTCACGGCCGTCGCGGCAGGCGGGTAGCCCGTCGCGATCACCGTGTACTCGCCGCCGTCCAGGTCGGTGAACGCGTAGGCGCCGTCCGCGCCGGTCGTCGCCGTCCCGGCCACGTTGCCCGCCGCGTCGACGAGCGTCACCCGGGCGTCCGCGAGCGGCCCGTGCGGGGCGCGCACGACGCCGGTCACCCGGGCGCCCGCCGCGAGCTCCACCTCGACGCGCGTGACGCCGGCGGCGCCGACCTCGACGGGCAGCGCGCGGGGCCGGAACCCGGCGGCGTTGACGGCCACCGTGACGGGCCCCGGCACGAGCTCCTCGAGGGCGAACGCGCCGTCCTCCGCCGTGACCGTGCTCGCCTGCAGGTCGCCGCGCACGTCCGTGACCAGCACCATCGCGCCCGCGACGGGGTGCAGGTCCGGGCCGCGCACCACGCCGCGCAGGCCGCTGGTGCCACTGAGCAGCACGTCGTGGGCCAGCGGCGTCGCGCCGACGACGATCGTCGAGGCCTGCGGCTGGAAGCCGTCGGCCGAGGCGATGAGCACGTACGTGCCGGCGCCCGGCGCGTCGACCGCGTACGCGCCGTCGGACCGCGCGATCGCGAGGCCGAGCTGTCGCCCGCCCAGCGAGATGAGCGTGATCGCCGCCTGCGGCAGCGGGGCGCCCTCGACGCCGCGGACCAGGCCGTGCACGGTGATGCCGTCCGTGCCGCCGTCGGGCAGGACGTCCGCCGCCGGAGCGGCGCGCCGAGCGGTCGGCCCGGCGCCGACCGCGACGAGCTCAGGGGCGTAGGCCTCGGTGTCCTCGAGGGCCTCCGGGGCCGCGGAGCCGGCCTCCTCGGCGGCGGACTGCTCCATCGCACCCTTGGTCTGCAGCGGGACCTCCTTGATGAAGGCGACGAGCAGGAAGGCGACGAGGGCGGCGCACGCGCCGATGAGGAAGACGTCGGCGATGCCGTGCCCGTACGCGCTCTCGAGGACGCCGCGCAGGGGCTCGGGCACCTGGTCCATGTCGGGGATCTCGCCCGAGCCGCCCGCCGCGCCCTGGGCGAGCTCGGCGCCCTTCGGGCCCAGGTTCGCCAGGCCGTCCGCGACGTAGTCGGGGATCCGGTGGGCCAGGACGGCGCCGAGCGCGGAGACGCCGATCGCGCCGCCGAGCGAGCGGAAGAACGTGACCAGCGAGCTGGCGGACCCCAGGTCGGCGGGGGCCACCTGGTTCTGTGTGCAGAGCACGAGGTTCTGCATCATCATGCCGACGCCGACGCCCATCACCGCCATGAAGACGGCGACGTGCCAGTACTCGGTGTCGTACCGGATGGTGCCCAGCAGGCCGAGCCCGGCGGTGAGCAGCAGGGCCCCGGAGACCAGCCAGCCCTTCCAGCGGCCGGTCCTGGTGATGATGAGGCCGGAGAGGGTCGACGAGACGAACAGGCCGCCGATCATGGGGATCGTCATGACGCCGGCCATCGTCGGCGACTTGTCGCGCGCCAGCTGGAAGTACTGGCTGAAGAAGATGGTGCCGGCGAACATCGCCACGCCCACGAAGAGCGAGGCCACCGACGAGAGCGCCACGGTGCGGTTGCGGAACAGCCGCATGGGGATGATCGGCTGGGAGACCTTCGACTCGACCAGCACGAACAGCAGCACGAGGACGAGGGCGCCGCCCGTCATCGCGTACGTCTGCCACGAGTTCCAGTCGTACTTGTCGCCCGCGAACGTGACCCACAGGAGCAGCAGGCAGACGGCGGCGGTCGAGAGGAACGCGCCGCCCCAGTCGATCTTCACGTTGTCGCGCTTCACGACGGGCAGGTGCAGCGTCTTCTGCAGCACGATCAGCGCGACGAGCGCGAACGGGACGCCCACGTAGAAGCACCAGCGCCAGCCCAGCCAGTCGGTGTCCGTGATGACGCCGCCGAGCAGCGGGCCGCCGACGGTGGCGACGGCGAAGGTGGCACCCAGGTAGCCGGAGTACCGGCCGCGCTCGCGCGGCGCGATCATCGTCGCCATGACGATCTGCGCCAGGGCGGACAGACCGCCGGTGCCGATGCCCTGGAACACGCGGCAGACGATGAGCCACTCCGCGGACTGCGCGAGCCCCGCGGCCGCCGAGGCGAGCACGAAGATCACCAGCGCGACCTGCACCAGCACCTTCTTGCTGAACAGGTCGGCGAGCTTGCCCCACAGCGGGGTGGTGGCGGTCATCGACAGCAGCGAGGCCGTGACGACCCAGGTGTAGGCCGACTGGCCGCCGCCGAGCTCGGCGATGATCTCCGGCAGGGCGTTCGAGACGATCGTGGAGGACAGGATCGCGACGAACATGCCCAGCATGAGGCCCGACAGGGCCTCCAGGATCTGCCGGTGGCTCATCGAGACCCCGGGCTGGTGGTCGGTGCGCGCGCCGCGCTTGGCGTGCGCGGGCGCCGCCGCTGTGGTCGATGCCATGAAGGTCCTCTCGAGGTGCTGCGGGGTCGAGGTGGGGGCGGGGGCCGTCAGGCCCGGGCGGGGACGGCGGCGCGGGCCGACGTCGGGCACTCGGCGAAGCTGCCGTGCAGGCGCGCCATGAGCTCGGTCAGCCGGTCGATCTCGGCGTCGTCCCAGTCGCCCATCCGCTCGGCGAACAGGCCGGTGGTGCGCTCGGAGATCTGCTCGAGCTTGTGCCGTCCCGCCGGGGTGAGGCTGAGGATCCAGGACCGCCGGTCGTCGGGGTCGTGCGTGCGCTCGACCCAGCCCTGCTCGACGGCGTGCGACGCGTGCCGGCTGGTGACGGACAGGTCGAGCCAGAGCTGGTCGGCGAGGCGGCTCAGCCGCATCGGCCCCTGGCGGCGCAGGGTCGACATGACGGCCGTCGGCCCGACGGCGCAGTCCTGCGGCAGGTTCCGCACGATGGTCCGCTTGACCGCGCCGACGGCGCGCAGCTGGCGCTGGAGCTCCTCGTACCGCACGTGCTCAGGCATGCTTGCCCACCCCCATATTGGTTGCGGGGAGCAAACATAAAAAGGTTGCCTGCTGAAATCAAATGGGTGTCAGGGAGTGGTCGCGCGCCTCCGCGCCTCGCGCCACATCGTCGCCATCTCACGGACGCCGTACCGCAGGTACACCCGCTGCGGGCGACCGCCGCGCGTGAGGGCGTCGGTGCCCCCGTCGCAGTAGACGACCTGGCCGGTCATGAAGCGGTTCTCCGGCGAGACCAGGAACGCGAGCAGGTCGGCGACCGGCGCGACCGGCCCGGGCGCGCCGAGGGGCTGGGGGAGCGCCGTCTCCAGCAGCAGCCGGTCGCGCGCCCAGGTGCGGGTCACGACGTCCGTGGCGACGATCCCCGGGGCCACGGCGTTGAGCACGATGCCCGCGCGCGTCCACGCCGGCGACACGGCCGTGGACCGTGCCCACAGGTTCAGCGCCGCCTTGCTCGAGCGGTAGAGCTGGCTCCCGCGCCCGGTGCGGACCAGTCGGCGTGCGACGGCGAGCGCGCGCTCCTCGTCGCCGCCGAGGCAGGCGCGGACCAGCGCGCCGCTGCCGCGGTTCAGGGTCGACGACGACGAGACGACGACCGCAGCCGGGGCGTCCGACGCCGCCAGGCACCCGCGCAGCCCCTCCAGCACGGCGGTGGCGCCGAAGTAGTTCAGCGCCACCGTCTCCGGCCGGGGCGCGCCGGCTCCCGCCGCCGCGACGAGGCCGTCGACCCGGCCGCCGCCGAGCGACCGCACCTGCTCGACGAGGTCGGCCCGGCCCGCGGCGGTCGTGAGGTCGGCGCGCACGTCCACGTCGTCGGCCAGCCCGCAGGTGATCACCTGCCCGCGCGTGGCGAGCAGGTCCGCGACCGCCCGGCCGAGGCCGGAGTCGGCGCCGGTGACGACGTAGGTGCGGGGAGCCGGCACGGCGGGCGGCCGGTCAGGCGTCGCCGAGCGCGCCGTCGACCAGCTCCTTCGCGGCCGCCTGCACCTCCGCGAGGTGGTCGGCGGACACGAACGACTCGGCGTAGATCTTGTACACGTCCTCCGTGCCCGACGGGCGCGCGGCGAACCACGCGTCGGCGGTGGTCACCTTGAGGCCGCCGACCTTCGCGCCGTTCCCCGGCGCCTCGGTGAGCGTCGCCGTGATGTCCTGCCCGGCGAGCGTCGTGGAGCTGACCTCGTCGGGGGAGAGCGCCGACAGGCGCGACTTCTGCGCGCGCGTGGCCGGCGCGTCCACGCGGGCGTACCAGGACTCGCCGTAACGGTCGACGAGGTCGGCGTGGTGCTCGGACGGCGTGCGGCCCGTGGTCGCGATGATCTCGGAGGCGAGCAGCGCCAGCAGCAGGCCGTCCTTGTCCGTGGACCAGACGCGGCCGTCGCGGCGCAGGAACGACGCCCCGGCCGACTCCTCGCCCCCGAAGCCGACCTCGCCGGTCAGCAGGCCGGGCACGAACCACTTGAAGCCCACCGGCACCTCGACCAGCTGCCGGCCCAGGCCCGCCACGACGCGGTCGATCAGCGCCGACGACACGAGCGTCTTGCCGACCGCGGTGCCGTCCGGCCAGCCCGGCCGCGCGCCGCCGTACAGGTACTCGATCGCGACGGCCAGGTAGTGGTTCGGGTTCATCAGCCCGGCGTCGGGGGTGACGATGCCGTGCCGGTCCGAGTCGGCGTCGTTGCCGGTCGCGACGTCGAACGGCGCGTCGCCGCCGTCACGACCGGCCATGCGCTCCACCAGCGACGCCATCGCGTACGGGGAGCTGCAGTCCATGCGGATCTTGCCGTCCCAGTCGAGCGTCATGAACGACCAGCGCGGGTCCACCTGCGGGTTCACCACGGTGAGGTCGAGGTCGTACCGCTCGCCGATCGCGCCCCAGTACTCCACCGACGCGCCGCCCAGCGGGTCCGCGCCGATGCGCACGCCGGCCGTGCGGATCGCCTCGAGGTCGACGACGTTCGGCAGGTCGTCCACGTACGTGGTGAGGAAGTCGTGCTTGTGCGTGGTGTCGGCGCCGAGCGCGTCCTCGAGCGCGACCCGGCGCACGGACGCGAGCCCGCCGGTGCGCAGGATCTCGTTGGCGCGGTCGGCGATCCAGCCGGTCGCCTCCGACCCGGCGGGGCCGCCGTGCGGCGGGTTGTACTTGAAGCCGCCGTCGCGCGGCGGGTTGTGCGACGGCGTGACGACGATGCCGTCCGCCAGGCCGGGGCCCTGCGTGCGCACGCCGTCGCCCGTCGTCGCCCCGTTGTGGATGAGGATCGACTGCGACACGGCGGGCGTCGGCGTGAACGAGTCCCGCGCGTCGACCATCACCGTGACGCCCGCCGCAGCCAGCACCTCCAGCGCCGTCTGCCACGCCGGCAGAGACAGCGCGTGCGTGTCCCGGCCGATGAACAGCGGGCCGTCCGTGCCCTGCGACGCGCGGTACTCGACGATCGCCTGCGTGATCGCGGCGATGTGCGCCTCGTTGAACGCCGTGTCCAGGCTGGAGCCGCGGTGCCCGGACGTGCCGAACACCACCTGCTGCGCCGGGTCGGAGACGTCCGGCACGAGGTCGTAGTACGCCCCCACCACCTGGTCGACGTCGATGAGGTCGATGTCCTGGGCCGGCTTCCCTGCGCGCTCGTGCATGGGTCGATCTTGCCAGTCGTCGCCGTCGGGCGTCAGGGCGGTCCCGCGCGCCGTCAGCGTCGGAAGTCGGCCTTGCGCACCAGCCCGTGCACGCCCACCGTGCGGTCCACGACCTGCGAGACGGCGAAGTCGGCCGCCGCGGACAGGTAGGCGTACGCGATCGCGCGGTCCAGGCCCTGGTCGTGCTCGAGGAAGTCGAGGGCGTTGACGACGGCGCGCCGCATCGCGACGTCGAGGTCGCTGCCGTTGCCGCCGACGGCGCCGTCCGGGTCGGACAGGCCGATGGGGATCCAGGCGTCCTCCGTCTCCGCGAAGGGGTACGAGTAGGCGACGGACGGCGCGTCGCCCGAGCCCGGCTTGCACACCGTGAGGCGGAACGTGCCGCGCAGTGAGCCCTCCATCGCGGTGAGCGCCACCTCGCCGTCGCCCATCGCCATGTGCGGGTCGCCCACGTAGAACAGCGCGCCCGGCGCGCGCACCGGGAGGTAGAACGTGGAGCCCGCGCCCAGGCGGCTGATGTCGATGTTGCCGCCGCCGAGCGTCGGCGGGATCGAGTTGGCCTCGGGGGCGGTGAGGCCGGTGTTCTCCGAGAAAGCGACCCCCATCGTGCCGAAGAAGTACCGCAGGGGGAACGACACGCGCGACCGGCCCTCGCCGATCGCCGCCTTGCCGCCCCGGATCTGCGCGAGCACCGACACGTTGCCGTACTCGGTGGGGACGCCGGTGCCGCGGCCGTCCGTCGCGACGGGCGGCATGACCTCGTCGAGCGTGATGCCGGCGGGTGCGCCGGAGGCGGTGAGGGCCAGCGCGCCCTTGCCGTGCCGCGACGAGATGACGCCGTACGGCACGCGCGGGACGACGTCGAGCGTCTCGATCTTCAGCACGTCGCCGGGCTCGGCGCCCTCGACGTGCACGGGGCCGGTGATGACGTGGGGGCCGTCGGCGTCGAAGTTGCGCGAGGTGCGGTCGTAGCCGCCGGCGATGGCGACGGCGTCGTCCAGCACCTCGCGGCGGTGGATGCCACGCTCGCCGAACCAGGCGACCGGGTCGCGGCCCTGGTCCTCGAGGATGCCCTCGTGCGACACCGAGTCGATCGTGATCGTGCGGCCGGACCGGACGCGCGCCACGGCGGTCGCGTGCACCGACGGGACGTAGCCCCACAGCACGTCGTCGACGTCGGAGCGCAGGTAGTGGTCCCCGCGGATGCGGCCCCGGCCCGGCTGCAGGATGCCGCCGAAGCCCGCCGCCCCGCCCCGGCCCGCGGCGGTGGTGCCGCCCGAGGTGGCGGCGGCGGGGGCCGCCGCCCCGACGGTCAGCGCGGCCCCGGCGCCCACGCCGGCCGCGGCCTGGAGGAAGCGTCGGCGGCCGAGGCCGGCGGTGAGGGTCTCGGCAGCGTCTCGTCCGTCGTGCATGTGCGCTCCTCGTGCTCGTGCGGCAGGGCCCCGTCCTCCGGGTGCGCCCGACGGTAGGGAGCGCGCATGACGGGCGTGTTCGCCGCCGGTGTCCGCCGGGTAACGGACGGGCCGCGTTCGCTGGGAGTTCGCCGAGGACGCCCTGGCGTTCCGCTGCCCGGCGTCTCGGCGACACCGGACGGTTGCCTCGGCCGCCTACCGTCGTCGCCATCGGCATGCCGGAGCGCCCTGACGAGGGCGTGTACTCGATCCGCTCTCTCACGACCCCGGAGGAAGTACATGAACCCCCGCAGCATCCGCCAGGCCTGTGCCGCCGCCGCCGCCGGCGCCGCCTCGCTCGTCGGGCTCGTCCTCGTGGCGCCCGGCGCCGCGGCCGCGCCGTCGCCCGACCCGGCCGAGGTCAAGGCGGCCGCGGCCGCCCAGCGCGCCCAGGCCGGCCTGTACACCGGCCACGTCGAGGTCGTGCGCGGCGAGGCCGCCGACCCCGAGGTGCTCACCGGCACCGTGTTCCACGACAAGGACGAGGACTCCACCCAGGACAAGGGCGAGAAGGGCGTCGCCGGCGTCCAGGTGTCCAACGGCCGCGACGTCGTCACGACCGACGGCAAGGGGCGCTACAGCATCCCGGCCTTCGACGACATGACCGTCTTCGTCACCCAGCCCGCGGGCTACCAGGTGCCGGTGGACGAGAACGCCATCGCCCAGTTCAGCTACAACCACCTGCCCGAGGGGTCGCCCGACCTGAGGTACGGCGGCCTCGAGCCCACCGGGCCGCTGCCGAAGGCGGTCAACTTCCCGCTCGGGAAGTCGAAGGCGACCGGGAGGGCGAAGCAGAGCTGCCCGATCGCGGCCGACACCCAGACGTACGACCTCACCCAGGTCGGCTACGCCCGGGACGGGGCCGTCGCGGACCTCATGGCCCGCGACGACTACGCGAGCTGCGGCATCCTGCTGCTCGGCGACAACGTGGGCGACGACCTGAGCCTCTACCCCGAGCTCAAGGACATCTACGCCGCCGCGAACGGCCCGGTCCGCATGGCGCCCGGCAACCACGACATGGACTACGACGCCGCCGACGACTCCCGGTCCCTGGACACGTTCCGCCAGGAGGTCGGGCCCGGCTACTTCTCCTACGACGTCGGGCAGGCGCACGTCGTCGTCCTCGACAACATCGTCTACAACGGCGCCAAGCCGGACGGCAAGAACGGCGGCTACCTCGAGAAGGTCGACGAGCAGCAGCTCGCCTGGCTCGAGGCGGACCTCGCGGAGGTGCCGAGGAACAAGCTCGTCGTCGTCGCGGCCCACGCCCCGATCGTCGACCACCGCCAGGTCATCACGGACAACGCGCCGGAGCTGTACGACGTGCTCCGCGGGCGCAACGCGGTGACCGTCGGCGGGCACACGCACATGCTGGAGAACCTGCTGCCGGGCGACACCCGCGCCGAGTGGCAGGCGGGCGGCGTCGAGGAGCTCGAGCACACCCAGCTCGTGGCCGGCGCCGTCTCGGGCGACTGGTACTCCGGCGGGCTGGACGAGCAGGGCCTGCCGTTCGCGTACATGGCCGACGGCGCCCGCCCGGGCGTCCTCACCCTGGACCTGGACGGCAACGCGTTCGCGGAGCGGTACACGGTCCGTGGCGAGCCGGACGACCTCCAGCTCGCGCTCGGCGTCAACACGCCGCACTGGCGCGACTGGGCCGGCGAGGCGCTCGCGTGGCGTGACGGCGGCAAGGAGGGCGACGCGCCCGCGCTCGGCGACGAGCGTCTGGTGAGCGCCGAGGACCTCGCGGGCGACAGCTGGCTCACCGCGAACTTCTACGCCGGCTCGTCGGCGGCGCACGTCGAGGTGTCGATCGACGACGGCGCCGCGGTCGAGGCCGAGCACACGCAGCCGATGACGGGCGAGTCGCTGCGCACCGGCTGGGAGTACTCCGACCCGACGGCGGCCACGCGCAACCTGCTCACCAGCGGGAACGCGACGCGGTCGAACGCGCACCTGTGGCGGCTGCCGCTCCCCGAGGACCTCGGGGCGGGCACGCACGCCGCGACGGTGACGGCCACCGACAACCACGGCCGGGAGTTCACCGACACCCTGCGGTTCACGGTGGCCGACGACCGGCCCGCCGCCACCGCGACCGTGCTGCGCGGCGACGTGCCGAGCGACGACGCGCCGGTGCAGCCGGCGCCGCAGGGCCCCGCCGACCCGGCGGAGCTCAGCGCACGCTGACCGGCACCCGCCGATCTCCTCAGTCGAAGTAGGTCGGCACGTCCAGCGGGCCGCCGTGCGCGACGAACTCGTCGTGCACGGCGGTCCGCAGCGCGTCGTCGGACAGGTACTCCAGCGCGGTGAGCGCCAGCCCGACGGCGCCGTCGACGGCGGCCGGCACGGCGGCGGGTCCGCCGGCGGCGTCGGCGAACTCGGCGGTGTGCAGCGCCACGTCGGGCGCCGAGACCTGGATCAGCGGGTGCATGCCGGGCACGCGGAACGACACGTTGCCGAAGTCGGTGGACGCCGCGAGCGTCTCGGACACCACACCGGGCGGCAGCGGGTCGCGCCCGCGTCGCCGCTGCGCCGCCACCCAGCGCTCCGTGAGCGCCGCGTTGGTGCGCACGGGCAGGCTCGGCAGGGCGCCGTCGTCCCACACGATCTCGACCTCGGTGCCGGTCATGAGCGCCGCGCCGCGCGCGACGTCGTCGAGCCGCGCGGACAGGTCGCGCAGGGTGTCCGGGTACTTCGACCGGGCGTAGAGCCGCATGACGGCGCGCTCGGTGATGATGCTGGGCCGGGTGCCGCCCTCGACGACCGTCGCGTGCACGCGGTCCACCGGCGGGAGCTGCTGACGCAGCAGGCCGATGCCCTGGTAGGCGAGGTTCGCGGCGTCGAGCGCGTTGCGCCCCATGAACGGCTGGGCGGACGCGTGGGCCGGGCGGCCCGTGAACGTCCAGGTGAGCAGGCGCCGGCCGAGCCACACCTGCTCGGCGACGTCCTGCCCGTACGGGTGCACCATGATCGCCGCGTCCACGTCGTCGAAGGCGCCGGCGCGCGCCAGGACCTCCTTGCCGGAGTGGCCCTCCTCGGCGGGCGTGCCGAGCAGGACGACGCGGCCGGCGGGCGCCGCGCCCGAGTGGCCCTCGCCCGACAGCACGTCGCGCAGCGCGAGGAACGCGCCCACGCCCGCGGCGGCGATGACGTTGTGCCCGCAGGCGTGCCCGATGACGGGCAGCGCGTCGTACTCCGCGCAGATCGCGATCGTCGGCCCGTCGGCGGCCCCCCGGAGCTCCGCCCGGAAGGCCGTCGGCACGCCGTGCGCGCCCAGCTCGGCCTCGACGCCGTGCCGGGCCAGGACGTCGACCAGCAGGGCGGCGCTGCGGTGCTCCTCCCAGGCCGGCTCCGGGTCGGCGTGCAGCCGCTCGACGACGTCGCGCAGGTCGGGCTCGAGCGCCTCGGCCGCGCGCTCGACGGCGTCGGCCACGGCGTCGGGCAGCAGGGAGGGGGCGACGTCGGACGGCGGGGCCGCCCGCCGGCGTTCCTCGCTCTCGTGGAACAGGTGGTCGAGGTAGGCGGTGCTCGGGCGGGCGGGGGGAACGTGGTCCTCGTGGGGCACGGCGTCGGGCACGGTCATGTCAGGCATCGTAGGGAAGCGGTCGCGGCGGACGGGAGGAACGACGCGAATCTCACGATGCGGACGAATGCCTCGCGACGGATGACCGGGGCCACTACGTTCGGGCGGACACGCCCGCGGTGGCGGGCCGACCCGAGGAGACCGCGTGACCACCTCCGTCGACGCACGATCCCGCACCGACCGGTTCCTGGCGTTCGTCGAACGGGTCGGCAACAAGCTGCCCGAGCCGTTCACCCTGTTCCTCATCCTGTTCGGCGTCATCGCGCTGGCGTCCACGGGCATGGCGCTCGCGGGGGTCACCGTGCAGATGCCCGGCAGCGACGAGGTCGTCGAGGTCAAGGGCCTGTTCACCGCCGAGGGGATGACCTGGCTCACCGAGAACCTCGGCGAGAACTTCCTCGGCTTCCCGCCGCTCGTCACGGTGCTGCCGATCCTCATGGCGGTGGGCGTGGCGGAGAAGTCGGGGCTGCTCGGGGCCGCCGTGCGGTACGCGTTCGGGTCCGCGCCGCGGTGGGCGCTCGCCTACGCCGTCGGCTTCGTCGGCGTGATGGGCAGCATCATGTCGGACACCGCGTTCATCATCATCCCGCCGCTGGCGGCGATGGTGTTCCGCGCCGCGGGTCGGCACCCGGTCGCGGGCCTGCTCGGCGGGTTCGCGGCGGCCGGCGCGGGGTACTCGACGAACATCCTCGTCACCAGCCTCGACGCCCTCTTCGCGGGCATCACCAGCTCGGTCGCGCAGATCCTGCCCGACCCGGGCTCGCCCGTGAACCCGCTGTCGAACTGGTTCTTCAACGCCGTCTCGTCGATCGCCCTGGCCCTGCTGGCGGGCTTCCTCATCGACAAGGTGCTCGAGCCGCGCATCCGCCGGCAGGGCGTGCCCATGGAGCAGGTCGTGGAGGACGGGGAGGACCCGCTCGCGAACGCGTCCGCCGCCACCACGGACGACGAGCGGCGCGGGCTGCGGAACGCCCTGGTCGTGGCCCTCGGCGTGGCCGCCGTGATGGTCGCCGCCGTGCTCGTGCCGGCGTCGCCGTGGCGCAACGAGGACGGGGCGTTCCTGCCCGAGTCGCCGCTGCTCAGCTCGATCGTCTTCATCGTCTTCACGATGTTCCTGGTGCCGGCGATCGTCTACGGGCGCGCGGTCGGGACGGTGCGTCGCATCGAGGATGTGCCGATCATGTTCGGCCAGGCGCTCAAGGACATGATCGGGTTCGTCGTGCTGGCGTTCGTGCTCGGCCAGTTCATCGCGCTGTTCAACTGGTCCGGCGTCGGGCAGTGGATCGCGGTGTCCGGGGCCTCCGCGCTCGAGTCGATCGGGCTCACCGGCTACGGCGCGATCCTCGGCTTCCTCGTCGTCGCGTCGCTGCTCAATCTGTTCATCATCTCGGGCTCGGCGCTGTGGACGCTCATGGCCGCCGTCTTCGTGCCGATGTTCGCCCTCATCGGGTACGAGCCCGCGTTCGTGCAGGCCGCGTTCCGCGTGGGCGACTCCGCGACGCAGATCATCACGCCGCTCAACCCGTACATGATCGTGCTGCTCGCCTACCTGCGCCGGTGGGAGCCGAGCGCCGGGCTCGGCACCGTGATGGCCCGGCTGCTGCCGTTCACCGTCTGCTTCTGGCTGGTGTGGGCGGCCATCCTCAGCGTGTTCTTCTTCCTCGACCTGCCCGTGGGGCCCGGCAACGGGATCTTCCTGGACGGATGATCCCGTCGCCGGGACGGTTCACGCGCGCTGCGTGCGGCTCGGGGCCGACTCGTTCCACAGCCGGTCGAGGGCGGTGACGGCGTAGGCGTAACGCTCGCCGCGTACCGCCGTCGCGTCGGTGAAGCCGTGCAGCACGCCGCCGTCGGAGCGGACCGTGCCGAGGAGCTGCGTGGCGTCCTCGACGTCCACCCGGGCGTCCTTCCCGGCGGCCCGGTAGACGGCGAACGACGTCGCGCGACGACGGTGCGGTGCCGCGTCCACCCAGCGCAGCTCGACGCCGTCGCCGCCCGGGCGGGCGTGCGTGAGCACCGGCGGCTGGACGCGGGTGCCGGCCAGGTGCGGCATCGTCGGGACCAGCGCGGGGTGCGCGTAATGGTCGGCGCGCACGCGCGACATGGAGCCCTGCGGGTCCTGCGGCACGTGCACGGCGGAGAAGTACACGTTGCCGAGCACCGGCGTGCCCTGCGCCGTCACCTCCGCGCAGAACGTGAGGTGGTTGCTCAGCTCCGCCGGGTCGGTGAACACGCCGGACGTCACCTTGTAGAGCGCCTCCCCGATGTACAGGTGGGTGCCGGACGTCGCCGCGACCTCGGCCCACCACGGCACGAGCTTGCGGTAGTCGGCGACGGCGAGCCCGAACTGCCAGTAGATCTGCGGGTTGATGTAGTCGAGCCAGCCCTCCAGCACCCACTTGCGGGTGTCGGCGAACTGCAGGTCGTAGCTCTGCGAGCCGCCCGTGTCCGAGCCGCGCGGGTCGGTCGACGCGTTGCGCCAGATGCCGAACGGGCTGATGCCGAACTTGACCCAGGGCTTGAGCTCCTTGATGCGCTCCGAGACCGTCCGGACGAACTCGTCGACGTTGTGCCGCCGCCAGTCCTCGACCGTCGCGAAACCGCCGCCGTGCTCGGCGTACGTGGCGGCGTCGGGCAGGGTCTGGCCCGCCACGGGGTACGGGTAGAAGTAGTCGTCGAAGTGCACGCCGTCGATGTCGTAGTGCTCGACGCTGTGCAGGATCGCGGCGTAGATGTGCTCGCGCGCCTCCGGCAGGCCCGGGTCGAAGTAGAGCTTGCCTCCGTACGGCCACACCCAGTCCGGGTGCTGGCGGGCCGGGTGCTCGGGCAGGAGCTTCGTCGGGTCGGCCTGCATGGAGACCCGGTAGGGGTTGTACCAGGTGTGCAGCTCGAGGTTGCGGGCGTGCGTCTCCGCGACGACGAACGCGAGCGGGTCGAAGCCCGGGTCGCCGCCCTGCGTGCCGGTGAGGTACTGCGACCAGGGCTCGTACGGGCTGGGCCAGAAGGCGTCCGCCGTCGGCCGGACCTGGACGAAGACGGCGTTGAGGTTCATGCCCACCGCGACGTCGAGCCAGTGGAGGTACTCGGCCTTCAGCTCGTCGGCGGTCAGTCCGGTGCGCGAGGGCCAGTCGATGTTGACGACCGACGAGATCCACATCGCGCGCAGCTCGCGCTTGCGGGCCGTGGGACCGGCCGCCTCCGCCGTCGCCGCGGCGGCGGGGGCCATCGAGCCGACGGTCACGGACAGCGCCGAGCCGGCGACACCTGCCGTCGCGAGGGAGAGGAAGCCGCGGCGGCCGAGGGCGCGGGAACTCGCACTGTGGTCGGCTCGGCCGGTCGGAACGGGGTGCGTCATTGCAGACCTCCGGTGGTCAGGCGTGGGTAAGGGAGTTTCACGCTCACGGGTACCTGTGAAGACGAGTGTCGCGGATGCGGCACCGCGCGCGCCACCCCGCACCCTGTGCTTACCGTGCGGCTGGGCAACGATGCCTCAGGACCCTGACGCTGAGAGGGCACCACCATGCGCACCGTGCGACGCATCATCACGACCGGAGTCACCATGGGGATCGCCACGGCCGTGGCGCTCACGACAGGAATCGCGGGAGCGGGGGCGGCGACGGCCGCCGTCCGGCCGCTCCCTGACAAGAGCTACGGGCTCTCGTCCTACTACGGGCCGAGATGCATGCCGATCAAGGCGGCGTCCACGTACCACCTCGGTCAGGACATGAGCGCCAAGAAGGGCACCGCGATCAAGTCCGTCGCGCCGGGCACCGTCATCAAGGCGGGCTCGGCGCCGGGCTTCGGCCAGGTCGTCGTGGTGCGTTCCAACGCCGACGGCGGCAAGGTCTTCGCCGTCTACGGCCACGTCGTCGACGGCGACAAGTACGTGAAGGCCGGCAAGTACGTGAAGCGCGGCCAGCGCATCGCCGACGTCGGCAGCTCCGGCACCTCCACCGCGCCGCACCTGCACCTGGAGATCTGGAAGGGCGCGTACAAGGGGTCGGGCAGCACCACCGACCCGCTGCCGTGGATGAAGAACCACGGCGCGAACCTCAGCACCGGCGCGGCGTGGGCCAACAAGCGCGTCGTGCCCAAGTCGTGCACCTACTACACGACCACCAGCGTCAACCTGCGCTCGGGCCCGGGCACCGGCTACCGCACGCTCAAGACCGTCAAGGTCAACCGCTGGCTCACCGCCAAGCCCGGCGCCGGCTCGGGCGTGTGGCGCAAGGTCACCTACGGCGGCACCACCGGCTGGATGCACGCGAACTACGTCTCGCCGGGGCTCACCTCGCTGGGCACCCGCTACGTCAAGGTCGACGGCCTGCGGCTGCGCTCGGGCCCCGGCACCGGCTACAAGGCGATCGACACGCTCAACAAGGGCAAGGCCGTCAAGAAGATCTGGGACTCCTCCGGCGGGTGGGTCAAGGTCTTCGTCAACGGCCGCCAGGGCTACGTCGCGTCGAAGTACGTCGGGTCGACGAAGCCCTGAGCGCGGGCGTCAGGCGGCGTGACGGTCGGTGGCGTTGAGCCGCGCGACCGTCGCGTCGTACGCGCCCGAGGTCTCCGCGAAGCGGAGGGGCTTCACGCCCTCGACGAGGATCTCGTGGGCGTCGGGCCGGGCCGCGAGGAGCTCGACCACCTCGTCCGCGAACGCGTCCAGCGGCATGGCGACCGGGTTGTCCTCCTGCCCCGGCATGAGGGCCGTCCGGACCGCGGGCGGCACGATCTCGATCACCCGCACCCCCGCCGGCTCGAGCTGGAGCCGGATGCCCTCGCTCAGCCGGTGGATCGCGGCCTTCGTCGCGTTGTAGGTGGGCGTCACGGCGAGCGGCACGTGCGCCAGCCCGGAGGAGACCGTGACGAACGCGGCGCCCGCGCCCGAGCCCGCGCGGGCGCGCAGGTGCGGCAGGAACGCGGCGGCCAGGCGGATCGGGCCGAGCAGGTTGGTCGTCACGGTGCGCTCGGCGGTGGCGAGGAAGTCCTCGGAGGTCCAGTCCTCGGCCTGCATGATGCCGGCCATCGCGACGACGGCGTCCAGGTCGGGGTGGCGCCCGAGCACCTCGCGTCGTGCGGTTTCGATGCTGTCCGGGTCGGCGGTGTCGATGCGGACGGCGTCGATCCCGGGGTGGGCGGCGACGATCTCGTCGAGCAGGGCGGTGCGGCGGCCGCCCACGATCACGGTGCTGCCGCGGGCCTGGAGCCGGAGGGCGAGCGCGAGGCCGATGCCGCTGGTCGCGCCGGGGACGAAGACGGTGCTGCGGGTGAGGTCCATGGCCACCACCCTGCGCGGGCCGCCGCCCGGGCGGGAGAGGAGCGGTCGTCGGGGGACCGGCGATCCCTGGCTACGGCCTGGCTCGACCGGCGTCGTCGGCGGACGATGGGCGCATGGCTCATGAAGGACGCACCGAGCGTGCCGCCGACCGTCGAGAGCTGGCCGAGTTCCTGCGACGTCGTCGGGAGGCGGTGCAGCCCGCCGACGTCGGCCTGCCCGCCGGGGCGCGACGTCGGACCGCGGGGCTGCGGCGGGAGGAGGTCGCGGCGCTCGCGGCGATGTCCGCCGACTACTACACGCGGCTGGAGCAGCAGCGCGGCCCGCAGCCGAGCGAGCAGATGCTCGCGTCGCTGGCTCGGGCGCTCCGGCTCACCGACGACGAGCGCGACTACCTGTTCCGCGTGGCCGGTCGGGGGACGCCGGACCGGGTGACGATGTCGTCCCACGTGTCGCCCGCGCTGCTGCGCGTGCTCGACCGCCTGTCCGACACGCCCGCCCTCGTGCTGTCCGCGCTCGGCGAGACGCTCGTGGCCAACGACCTCGCCGTGGCGCTGCTGGGCGACCGGTCGGCGCTGACGGGGTGGGCGCGCAGCGACGTCTACCGCTGGTTCACCGACCCCTCCGAGCGGCTGCTGTACCCCGAGGACGACCGCGACCGGCAGGGGCGCTCGCTCGTCTCCACGCTCCGCGTGGCGCACGGGATGCTCGGGCCGCGCTCGCGCGCGGGCGAGCTGGTGCGCGAGCTGCGGGCGCGCAGCGCCGAGTTCGCCGAGCTGTGGGACCGGCACGAGGTGCACCAGCGGTTCGCCGACCACAAGACGCTCATGCACCCGCAGGTCGGGCCGATCGAGCTGGACTGCCAGGTGCTGTTCACCGAGGACCAGACCCAGGCGCTGCTGGTGCTCACCGCGCCGCCGCGCTCCGAGGCGGAGGAGAAGCTCGCCCTGCTCGCCGTCGTCGGGCAGCAGGCCATGGCGCGCTGACCCCTGCCCGTCGCGGAACAGGCGGTTGCGCACGGAGTCGACGGGTATTCGGTGCGACATCGCATGTTCGGCGACCGGCGCGTCGTGGTGCATACCCTTGTGACGAGAGTATGGTCCTCGGCATGGCATCGAAGCCCGCACCCAGACCGCTGCAGGAACCCGCGTTCCTCGTCCTGTCCGCCCTGGCGCAGGGGCCGGCCCACGGGTACGGCATCTCCAAGGACGTCGAGGAGAGCTCCGGCGGCCGTGTCACCCTGCGCGCCGGCACCCTCTACGGCGCGATCGACCGGCTCGTCGCCGCCGGGTTGGTCGAGGTGGACCACGAGGAGGTGGTCGACTCCCGGCTGCGGCGCTACTACCGCCTGACCGTCGAGGGCGGCGCCCGGCTCGACGCCGAGGCCCGCCGGTCGGAGGCGCAGGCCCGCCAGGCGCTCGACCGGCTCGCGGCGCGCCGGACGTCGCGACCGGGCCGCGCCGTCGCCGGCGGGCTGGGGGAGGTGCCGGCATGAGCGCCGACCGTCCCGAGAGGGCGGAGGCGACCGCCGTCGTCCCCGCGCTGGTGCGCGACTACCGGCGGCTGCTGCGGCTGTTCCCCTTCGCGTACCGGCGCGCGCACGGCGCCGAGATGCTCGGGCACCTGCTCGACGCCGCCGCGCCCGGGCAGTCGCGGCCCGCGCGCGGGGACGTCGTCGACCTGCTGCGCGCCGCCGCGCGGGAATGGGCGCTCGCGCCCCTGGGGTCGACGGCGCCGGAGCGGCGTGCCGGGACCGGGCTGCTGTGCGTCGCGCTCCCGGCGCTGCTCGCGGTCCCGGCCGTCAGGGCAGGCGGCCACGCGGCCTCGCTGGTCTCCCAGGACGGGGCACCGCCGCTCCTGTCGACCGTGCCCATGGTGGTGGCCTGGGCGATCTGGGCCCTCGGAGTCGTCGCGCTGCTGACGGGTGCGGGCCGGGCAGGCCGGACGCTCGTGGCCGCGGCCGCCGTGGTCGCGGCCCTGACCGTCGGTGCGCTCCTCGCCATCGGCCAGGCGCACGCGGCGTTCCTGGAGACGGGATGGGCGGTCGGGCTCGCCGCGCATGCCCTGGTGGTCGTCGAGCACGCGCGCTGCCGAGCGTCCGAGCACGACCGTCGGCTCGCCGCGATCACCGCGGCGGGCATGGCGCTCGCCGTGGTGGCCTACGTCCTGGCCACGGTCGCGGACGCGGGGCACCTCGGCCTGCCGTGGTGGTCGTCGGTCGCCTCGACGACGTGGTCGACCGAGGCCCTCGTCGCGCCGCTCATGGTCCTGGGCCTGGCCGCGACGCTCTGGGCGCGGACTCGGCAGGCCGTGCCGCTGATGGCGGGGGTTCTCACCGGGATCGTGCTGGGCGGGTCGCAGTTCTTCTGGTCGGGCTCCGTCGACCCGAGCACCGTGGACCTGGGCAACGTCCTCGGTCTGCTCGCGCTCTCGCTCGGGGCGGCGTGCTCGGCCCGGTGGGTCGTGAACCGGATCGGTGAGCTCGCAGAGGTGCGGGCCCGCCTCCGGCTCGACGCCGAACAGGCGGTCGGTCCCGGAACGGGCGTCGTCGGAGGCCCATAACGGTGTCGACCGCCTGTTCGGCGAGGGGGCGGGGCTGCTACCAGCTCGCGTTGCGGGCGAGCTCCAGGGCGATCTCCTGCCACCATGCGCCGGCGGCGGGGCCGCCGTTGCAGGCGCCGTCGCTCTCGCCGGGCAGCTTGACCCACAGCAGCGCGTCGAGGTGGCTGTCGTCGTCGACGACGGCGGGCCGCTCACCCAGGGCGCGGCCGCGCGGGTTGCACCACTCGCCGTTCGAGCCGTTGCCGTTGCGCGACGTGTCGACGACGAACGGGACGCCGCCGAGCAGGGCGGACACCTCCTCGCCGTAGGCGCGCGACTCGTCCGTGGTGCGGTAGTTGGACACGTTGAGCGCGAAGCCCGCGACGTGCTCCAGCCCCACCCGCTGCAGCCGCGACGCCGCCTCCGCGGCGGGCAGCCAGGCCGAGTGGCCGACGTCGAGGTACACGCGGGCGCCGGCCTCGTCGAGGATGCGGGCGGCGTCGGCCAGCATCCCGACGCGGTCGCCCTGGCCGTCGCAGTCGCCGAGCTGCGGGAGGGCGTCCGGCTCCAGCACCACCCACGGCTCGCCGACCATCGCGCCCGCGACCTGCTCGACCCAGGCGCGGTACGCGGCCTCGTCCGTGCCGCCGCCGGAGTGCGAGCCGCAGTCGCGGCCCGGGATCGCGTACACCGCCAGCAGCGGCGTCGCGCCCGCCGCGGCGGCCCGGCCCGTGTAGTCGGCCACGCCGGCGCTCGCCTCGGCGGAGTCGGCGTCGGTGACCCAGGACGCCTGCGGCGTGGTGGCGATCTTCTCCAGCAGCGCGCGGTAGGTGCCGGACGCCGCCTGCCAGGCGTCCCATGCCTGCGTGCCCTCGTCGACGAAGAACGTCGCGTCGGCGGGCCCGCCGGGCTCACCGGGGTCGTCGGTGGGCGGGTCGGTCGGCTCCGTGGGCGGGTCCGAGGGGTCCGTCGTGGGGAGGTCGCCCGTGCAGGCGACGCCGTCGAGGCTGAAGCTCGCCGGCACCTTCGCCGCCCCCGCCGACGTCGCGATCAGCCCGAAGGACGCCGTCGCGCCCGTCGCCAGCGTGCCGTTCCAGCCGGCGTCGGCCACGCGCACCTGCGCGCCGTCCTGCACGAGCCGGCCGTTCCAGACCTGGGAGACGTGGTCGCCGTCGGCCTGCCGCCACGAGACCTCCCACCCCGAGCGGGCGTCGCCCAGGTTGGTCAGCGTGACGTCGGCCTGGAACCCGCCCTGCCACGAGCTCGTGACGGCGTAGTCCACCTCGCAGGCCGTCGTCGCGCCCGCGGCGGACGTGGCGAGGGTGACGGCGCCGGCGGTGAGGCCGGCGCCGCCCGCCAGCACGGCCGCGGTGAGGGTGGCGACCCGGGAGGTCGGTCGAGGGCGTCGTTCGGTGCGCATGCGAGGCTCCGTCGCGTCGTGGGTGCGGACGGGGCCACGCTAGGAGCGCGCCGGCGCGGCCTGGGAGCTCCTAAACGCTTCGGACGGCGCAGGACGCCGCGTCAGGCGAGGTAGTCCTCGACCAGCCGCGCGGCGACGCCGGTGTACGACGCGGGCGTGAGGTCCGCGAGGCGAGCGGCGACGTCGTCGGGCAGGCCGAGGCCCGCGACGAACTCGCGCATCCGGGCGGCGTCGACGCGCTGGCCGCGGGTGAGCTCCTTGAGCCGCTCGTACGGGTTCTCCATGCCCTCGACACCGGCGACGGACGCGGCGCGCATGGCCGACTGGACGGGCTCGCCGAGCACCTCCCAGTTGTGGTCGAGGTCGTCGGCCATGAGCGCGGCGTTGACGTTGAGCGCCTTGAGGCCGCGGCGGACGTTGTCGATCGCGAGCAGCGAGTGGCCGAACGCGGGACCGATGTTGCGCTGCGTGGTGGAGTCGGTGAGGTCGCGCTGCAGGCGGGACGTCACGAGCGTGGCCGACAGGGTGTCGAGCAGCGAGCACGAGATCTCGAGGTTCGCCTCGGCGTTCTCGAACCGGATCGGGTTGACCTTGTGCGGCATCGTCGACGAGCCCGTGGCACCCGCGACCGGGATCTGCGTGAAGAAGCCCAGCGAGATGTACGTCCACACGTCGGTCGCGAGGTTGTGCAGGATGCGGTTGAAGCGGGCGACGTCGGCGTAGACCTCCGCCTGCCAGTCGTGCGACTCGATCTGCGTGGTCAGCGGGTTCCACACCAGGCCCAGGTGCTCGACGAACGCCTTCGAGACCGCGGGCCAGTCGGCGCCGGGGACGGCGACGACGTGCGCGCCGTAGGTGCCGGTCGCGCCGTTGAGCTTGCCCAGGTACTCGGCGCCCTCGACGCGGCGCAGCTGGCGGCGCAGGCGGTGCGCGAGGACGGCGAGCTCCTTGCCCATCGTCGTCGGGGTGGCCGGCTGCCCGTGCGTGCGGCTCAGCATCGGGACCGCGGCGTGCTCGCGCGCCATGTCGGCGAGCTGGTCGGTCAGCGCGGTCGCGGCGGGCAGCCACACGTCGCGCACCCCGCCCTGCACCATGAGCGCGTACGACAGGTTGTTGATGTCCTCGGACGTGCACGCGAAGTGCACCAGCTCGCTCGCGGCCGGGAGGCTGGTCTCGCCGAGGGCCTCGGGCGCGGCGGCGATGCGGCGCTTGATGAAGTACTCGACGGCCTTGACGTCGTGCACGGTCTCGCGCTCGATGGCGGCGAGCTCGGCGATCTCGTCCGCGCCGAACGTGGCGGGGATCCGGCGCAGGTAGGCGATCTCGGCGTCGGTCAGCGTCGGGGCGCCGGGGACGACGGCGCCGGGGGCCGCCGTCGTGCCGTTGCACAGCGTGACCAGCCACTCGACCTCGACGTGGATGCGCGCCCGGTTGAGCGCGGCCTCGCTGAGGTGGTCCACCAGCGGCGCGACGGCGCCGCGGTAGCGGCCGTCGAGCGGCCCGAGGGCGATCGGCGGGGTGACGTCCGCGAGGTTGACGCGGGTCTGGACGTCGGACGGCGAGGTCTGCGGCGCGGGGGAGGTCACGGCCCACATTCTCCCATGGGCCCACCGAGGTGCTGTGAGCACGAAGACGGCCCGGTCCGAGTCCGCGAACCGGGCCGTCTTCGTGCTCGCAGCGGTCGGGGTGGTCAGCCGAGGAGCGGGTAGTTCCCGCGGACCGTGCCGAGCGGGTCGCGGGACCGCTTGAGGTCGCGCAGGCGGGCGAGCGCGGCGCCGTCGTACGCGGCCGCCGCGCTCTCGCCCGGGGCGAGGAACGTGGCGGGCTTGCGCATCGTGGCGTTCCCCGCGAGCTCGGCCGGCAGCGCCTCCAGCCGGTGCCCGACGGCGGTCGCCAGGCCGGGCTCGAACGCCAGGCCGAACGCGTACAGCAGGTACGGCTCCGAGATCGCGCCGAGGGCGCCCGCGTCGTCCGCCGGCGCGGCCAGGGCGCCGCCCAGGTGCCGCAGCTGGAGCATGAGCAGCGGCGCGACCGACATCGTGAACAGGCGCTCCACCGCCTCGTCGTCGATGCCGCGCAGCAGCTCGGCGCGCCCCTTCCCCGCGGCGGGGTCGGTCGGGTCGGCGGCGATGTCGCCGACGTCGGCCAACGCGACCGGGCCGATCGCGGCGTGGACGCCTGGCCCGAGGACGTCGGGAACGGCGGCGAACGGTGCGAGCAGGGTCCGGGCCTCGGCCGCGTCGCCGAGGTGGGCGGCGTGCACGACGACGACGGCCGGGGCGCCGGGCGCCTCCACCCGGGACAGCCAGACGCTGAGCTCGGGCGGTGCGGCGGCCGTGACCTCGCGGAACACCGCGAGCAGCTCGGCGGCGCGCGCGGCCGGCCAGGCGACCTTGCCGCCCGAGAACGCGGGCAGCTCGACCAGGTCGATCTCCATCGCCGTCACGACGGCCAGGTCGCCGCCCCCGCCGCGCAGCGCCCAGAACAGCTCGGGGTCGTCGGCCGCGGTGACGGTGACCTGCTCGCCCGCGGGGGAGACGACGTCGAACGACCGCACGTGGTCGGCCGCCAGGCCGTGGGCGCGGCTGAACCAGCCGAGCCCGCCGCCGAGGGTGTAGCCGACGGCGCCGACGCCGGGCGCGCTGCCGAGCAGGGTGGTGAGGCCGTGCGGCGCGGCGGCGGCCTGCACCGCGCCCCACGACGCCCCCGCGCCGACGCGGGCGGTGCGGCGTGCCGGGTCCACCTCGACGGCGTCGAGCGCCCGGGTGCGCAGCAGGACAGTGCCCGCCACGTCGCCCGACGCGCCGTGCCCCGTGGACTGCGCGGCGACGGTGAGCCCAGCGGCGCGCGCGTGCCGCACGGTGGCGGCGACGTCGTCGGCGTCGGCCGCCTCGACGACGGCCGCGACGGGCTGCCGGACGGCGAGGTTCCAGGGCGTGGCGGCGGCGTCGAAGCCCTCGTCGCCGGGCAGGAGCAGCCGGCCCGCGAGGTCGCTCGCGAGGGCGTGGGAGAAGGTGTCGGTCGAGGCCAGATCGTTCGAGGTCAGGGAGGTCATGCGGGCTCCTGGTCCGTCGGGCCGGTGTCGCACTCTCGTGGTTCGGTGTCACCGGCAGCGTGCGCTGTCACCTCTCTGACACGGCCCGACGAAGGAGTGTGACCGGTGAGCACGGATCAGTTCGCGGCAGGCCAGTTCACGGCGGACCAGTTCGAGGCGTTCCGGCCGCACCTGCGCTCGGTCGCCTACCGCGTGCTGGGTTCGACGGCGGACGCCGAGGACGCCGTGCAGGACGCCTGGGTGCGCGCGCACGCGGCGGGCAGCGCGGGGGTGGAGAACCTCGGCGGCTGGCTCACCACCATCGTCGGGCGAGTCGCGCTCAACCTGCTGCGCTCGCGGGCCACGCGCCGGGAGACGGCGTGGGACGGATCGGCGGGGGAAGGGCAGGCGTGGGACGGGCGCCTGCCGGACCTGCAGGTGGCGCCGGTCGACGGGCCGGAGGACCCCGAGCGGCGGGCGGTCGAGCAGGACGAGGTCGGCGCCGCGCTGATGGTCGTGCTGGACACGCTGGCGCCGGCCGAGCGCGTCGCGTTCGTGCTGCACGACCAGTTCGCGGTCCCCTTCGAGGAGATCGCGCCGCTCCTGGACCGGTCGCTCCCCGCCACGCGCCAGCTCGCCAGCCGCGCGCGCCGCAAGGTGCGTGACGCGGTACCCGCGCAGGACGACGTCGCGCGTCGGCGGGAGGTCGTCGCCGCCTATCTCGCGGCGTCGCAGACGGGCGACTTCGACCGCCTCGTGGCGCTGCTCGACCCCGAGGTCGTGGTGCGTCTCGACTACGGGCCGGGGGACCTGTCGCGCGTGCTGCGCGGCGCGCGGGCCGTGGCGGAGCAGGCCCGTCTGCACTTCGGCACCGCGCGGTTCTCGCGGCTCGCGCTCGTGGCCGGGTCGCCGGGGCTGGTCACGGTGCTCGACGACGGCACGGTCTACTCGCTGCTCGCGTTCACGGTGCGCGGCGGCCGGGTGGTCGGCATCGACATCCTGTCCGACGCCGACCGGCTCGTCGGGGTGCTGCCGTCGTAGCGGACGTCGGCATCGGACGTCGGTTGACGTCGCCGGCACCTGTCGTGCGGTCGGGAGCCTGTCCCCAGGGCGACGTCGTCCACAGGGTCGGGGGCGGCGGGCGGGCGTGGCGAGGGCGCGGCCTAGCGTCGCGGGCATGACCTCACCGGCTCCGCCCTTCTCGTCCCCGGCCCCCGACACGGGTGCCGCGCGTGCCACCGTCCTCACGGCGCACCGCGACGTCCTCGACGCCACGGCGAGCGCGCGGCGCAGCCTCGCGGTGGCCTGGGAGTCGACGGCGGCGGACCGGTTCCGCGACGACGTCGCCGCCCTGCTCGTCGGCCTCGACGCCGACCTGCGCCTCCTCGAGGAGGCGGCCGAGGTGCTGGCCCGGTGACGCGCGGGCTGCCGCCCGAGGAGACCCTGGACGTCCGGGGCGGCCGGGCCGTCTCCCGGGTCGACGCGGAGGCCGTGCACGGCGCTGCCGTGCTGCTCGACGCCGCGGCGGACCGGCTGCTGCAGGCCTCCCACCGGTGCCTCGGCGCCGCCGGGGCCCTGCGGGGCGCGGTGTGGGCCCCCGACCCGTGGTCACGACCGGCCCTGGCGCTGCCCGGCGTCCCGGAGGACGACGCCGCGGCTGCCGCGCGCCGGGAGACGGCGGCGGCCCGGCTGGACGAGGCGGGCGCCCGGCTGCGCGGGCGGGGATCGACGGCGGAGCGGTGCGCCCGCCGGCTGCGCTCCGCGGCCGGCCTGTACCGGGAGGCGGAGAGCCTGGCGCAGCGTGTCACCGGCGGTGCGGTCACGCTGCTGGCGGGTGCGGCGGGGGTCGTGCTCGGGCTCGGGGCGAGGCCGGTGCTCGCCGTCGCGTCCGTGGCGGACGCCCTGGACGGTGCGGCTGCGCGCGACGGCTCCCCGGCTCCGGCCGTGGCAGCGCCGGCGGCGGCCCGGCCCCCCGATCCGCCGACGGCTCCCGTGACGGCTGACGCCGGCGGGCGCCTCTCGGACGTCTGGCGGGCCGTCGCGCCGCTCTCCGACGAGGCGGTCGCGGGGCTCGCGGCGGGGCTGAGCGCCACCCGGCCGCTGACCTGGCAGGACCTGCGGCGGGGGATCGAGGAGGGCCCGGCCGCCGCGCTGGACCCCGTGACGCGCGGCGCGGCCTCGCTGTCCGACGTGGTGGCCGCGCTGCTGCCGGACTCCGTGCCGCAGGTGGTCGCCCTGACCGACACCGACCTCGCCGGCCCGCGGCCCCGGTGGGCCGACCGGCCGGCGGGCTCCGTCGCGGAGGCGCTCGCCCGCACAGCGGACCTCTACCCCCAGGGCAGCGGCATCGTCGACCGGCCCGCGGCCGGTGTCCCCGCCGGGACGCTCGCGGTGGAGGAGGTCGTGCACGGCGACGGCACGACGTCGTGGACCGTGCTCATCCCCGGCACGCAGCGGTTCCTGTCGTCCTCGAACCCGTTCGACGCGGCGACCGACCTGAGCCTCATGGCCCACGAGACGGCGGACGTGTCCGTGGCCGTGGAGCAGGCCCTCGACGCGGCGGGCGCGGCTCCGGACGAGCCTGTCGTGCTGGTGGGGCACAGCCTCGGCGGGATCTCCGCGGCGGCGCTCGCGGCATCACCGGGGTTCCGCGCGAGGCACCCGGTGGGCGGCGTGGTGACCGCCGGGTCGCCGACGGCGACGTTCGCGATCCCCGGCGGGGTGCCGGCGCTGCACGTGGAGAACGAGGAGAGCCTGGTCGAGAACGTCGACGGCCGGTCCCGCGGGGAGGGGCCGGCCACGGTGGACCGTGTCACGGTGGGGCGCCGGTTGCTGGACTCCGCCGACCCGGTCGACGTCGCGGCGGCCGGGAGCGTCTCCCTCGCGCACGCGATGCCCACGCACCTGCGCACGCTGTCGGCCGCGCAGCGCTCCGGGAACGTGCAGGTGGCGGGGGTGACGGGCCGGCTGGAACGGCTGCTCGACGGCACCCGCTCGCGCACCAGGTTCTTCGCGGTGCGCCGGGTGGACCCGGAGCCGCCCCTCGTCCTGGCGCCCGGCCCGGGCCCTGGCCAGGGGACGACCGTGCTCGGGACGACGTCGCCCCCGCCGGGGAACCCGACGGGGGCGATGCTGCACTGAGCGTGCCGTGCTGAGGATGCCTTGCGTCAGCCCTTCTTCGGCGCGAACGCGCCGATGATCGCCTGGAGCACGGCGAGGATGAGGGCGATCCACACGAACCACCAGAAGCCGCCGCTGACGTCGACGCCCCAGTCGCCGAACCACCCCTGGTCCGTGATCCAGGTGGTGAGCCACAGCACGCCGGCGTTGATGACCAGGTAGAAGAGGCCCAGAGTGAGGATGAGCAGCGGGATCGAGATGATGCTGACGATCGGCTTCACGAAGCTGCTGATGATGGTGAACACCAGTGCCACGCCGAGGACCGCCAGGATGTACTCGAGCACGTTGTCGCCGTCGTACGGGGGCAGGATCTCGAGGTTGGTGAAGATCAGGTCGCTCAGCCACAGCGCCACGGCCGTGACGAGGGTGCGGACGATGAAGTTCATGCCGCCATCGTGGCACGTCATGCCCCCGCGAGGCTGGCGCGACGCTCGGCGGCGCGAGGCTCGGCGTCCGGGTCCCGGCGCGCGGACGACGCGCGTAGGCTCGCCGGGTGAGCGAGTCCTCCGTCCTCGTCCTGCACGACAACCCCGACTGGCTGCCGCCGTTCGAGCGGGCCTTCGACCGCGCCGGAGTGCCGCTGGAACCGGTGCACCTGGGCGCCGTCGCCCTGGACCTCGCCGAGGAGCCGCCCCGGGCCGTGCACTGGTCGCGCCTCAGCGCGTCCGCGCACACGCGCGGGGTGCCGCACGCGCCGGAGGCCGCGCAGGCGGTGCTGTCCCGCGCCGAGGCCGCCGGGCGCCGGGTCGTCAACGGCACGCGGGCCGCTGCGCTCGAGGTGAGCAAGGTGCGGCAGTACGCCCTGCTGCGGGCCGCCGGGCTCGACGTGCCGCGCACGACGGCCGTCACGGACCGCGCCGCGCTGCGCGCGGCGGCGGAGCGGTTCGGGGCGCCGTTCATCACCAAGCACAACCGCGGCGGCAAGGGCCTCGGGGTGCAGCGGTTCGACGACGTCGAGACGTTCGCCGCCGCCCTGGACGCGGGCCTCCTCGACGAGCCCGTCGACGGCGTGTGGCTGCTGCAGGAGCTGCTCGTCGCGCCGGAGCCGTTCGTCACGCGGGCGGAGTTCGTCGGCGGCCGGTTCCACTACGCCGTCCGCGTGGACACCTCGACCGGGTTCGAGCTGTGCCCCGCCGAGGCGTGCGCGCTGCCGGGCGCCGACGGCGTCGCCCCGCCGCCGCTCTTCGCCCTGCGGCCCGAGATCACGGCCGAGCACCCGCTCGTCGAGCGGCTCGAGCGGCTGCTCGCCGAGCAGGGGATCGAGATCGCCGGGGTCGAGTTCTTCGAGACGGTCGACGGCCGCACCGTGCCGTACGACATCAACACGAACACCAACTACAGCCCGGACGTCGAGGGGGCCGTCGAGGTGCCGGCCGCGGACGCGATCGCCCGGTTCTTCGCCGGCCTGGTCCGCGAGCCGGTGACGGCGGGTGCGTCGGGCGCGCACTGAGCGGTGGCATCCTTGAACGCTGTGACCACCCCCGCTGACTCGTCGACCGTCCCCCTGCGCGCCGCCGTCGCCGCGCTGCCCGCCTACGTGCCGGGCGCGCGGCCCGCCGAGGGCGCGAAGCTGTGGAAGCTGTCGTCGAACGAGAACCCGTACCCGCCCCTGCCGTCCGTCCTCGAGGCGATCACGCGCGCGGCGGAGGAGACCAACCGCTACCCCGACATGTACGCCACGGAGCTGGTCGAGGCGCTCGCCGCGCACGTCGGCGTCCCGGCCGACCAGGTCGTCGTGGGCAACGGCTCGGTGGCCGTGCTCGGGCACGTGCTGCAGGCCGTCGTCGAGCACGGCGACGAGGTCGTGTTCCCGTGGCGGTCGTTCGAGGCCTACCCGATCGTCGTCGCCGTCGCGGGCGGCGCCGCCGTGACGGTGCCGGTGCGCGCGGACGGCCGCCTCGACCTGCCGGCCATGGCCGCCGCCGTCACGCCTCGCACGCGGGTGGTCATGGTCTGCACGCCGAACAACCCGACCGGGCCGGTGGTGCACGCCGACGAGCTGGAGGAGTTCCTCGCCGCCGTCCCGCGCGACGTGCTGGTGATCGTCGACGAGGCGTACCTGGAGTTCGTGCGCGACCCGCAGGCGCCCGACGGCGTCGACCTGCTGCGCCGGCACCCGAACGTCGTCCTGCTCCGCACGCTGTCGAAGGCCTACGGGCTGGCGGGCCTGCGCGTCGGGTACGCCGTCGCGGAGCCGCGCCTCGCCGCCGGCGTCCGCGCCGTCTCGACGCCGTTCGGCGTCAACCACGTCGCCCAGCGGGCGGCCCTGGCGTCCCTCGAGCCCGTGGCCCAGGACGAGCTGCGCGAGCGGGTGGACGCGCTGGTCGCCGAGCGTGACCGTGTCACCGCCGCCCTGCGCGAGCAGGGCTGGGACCTGCCCGAGACGCACGCCAACTTCGTCTGGTTCCCCCTCGGCGAGGAGACCCTGGCCCGCGCCGCCGAGGCCACCGCCGCCGGCGTCCTCGTGCGCCCGTTCGCCGGCGACGGCCTGCGGGTCAGCATCGGCGAGGTCGAGGCGAACGACGCCTTCCTCGCCGTCGCCGCGACCTGGCGCTGACGGCGGTCACCCCGCGCGCGACCTGCGGTGATGCGCTACCTTCCGGCTGTCCGTGAGGTCACGTCAATCGCAGGAGGACAGTCGAGTGAAGCTTCGTCGCGCCGTCGTGGGGGCTATGGCCACCCTCGGGATCGCCGTCGCCGCCCTGGTGTCGGCCGCCCCCGCCCAGGCCACCACCTGGGGCTGGAGCTGGGACAGCCGCGTCAACTGCTACGCGGGCACGTTCAACAAGATGGTCTCCCTGAACAACCAGGGGTACAAGGTGACGATCCGCGAGTACTGCGGCAAGCACGGGAGCGCCTCGAACCCCTACTGGTACACGATGCTCAGCTACTAGCAGGGGGGTCGGCACGGCCGCCATGAGGCGGCCGTGCCGGCACCGCCGCTACCGGGGCAGGTTCCGCAGGTTCGAGCGGGCCATGGACATGACCTCGCCCATGCCGCCGCCGAAGATCTGCTTCGTCATCGCGGTGGCGAAGCCGCGGATCTGGCCGGACGTGATGGACGGCGGGATGGACAGGGCGTTGGGGTCGGTGACGACCTCGATGAGCGCCGGGCCCTTGCGGTCGAGGCCGTCGGCGAGGGCGCGGCGCAGGTCCTTGGGGCGCTCCACGCGGACGGACGGGATCCCGACGGCGAGGCCGATGTTGCGGTAGTCCACCGGCGGGGAGTCGGTGCCGTACGACGGCAGCCCCTCGACCAGCATCTCGAGCTTCACCATGCCGAGCGTCGCGTTGTTGAAGACGACGACCTTCACCGGCAGGTCGTAGGTGCGGACCGTGATGAGCTCGCCCAGCAGCATCGACAGCCCGCCGTCGCCGGCGAGGGCCACGACCTGCCGGCCGGGCTCCGCGAACGCGGCGCCGATGGCGTGCGGCAGGGCGTTCGCCATCGACCCGTGGATGAACGACCCGATGACGCGCCGCTTCCCGTTGGGCGTGAGGTACCGCGCCGCCCAGACGTTGTTCATGCCGGTGTCGACGGTGAACACGGCGTCGTCGGCCGCCGTCTCGTCGAGCTGCACGGCCGCGTACTCGGGGTGGATGGGCGTGTGCTTCTCCACGTTGCGGGTGTACGCGCCGACGACCTTGGTCATGATCCCGGCGTGCTTGTCGACCATGGAGCGCAGGAACTTGCGGTCCTTCTTGCGCTTGATCAGCGGGTTGAGCAGCTTCAGGGCCTCGCCGACGTCGCCGTGCACGGGCAGGTCGAGGCGGGTGCGGCGACCGAGGTGGGAGGCGTCGACGTCGATCTGCGCGGTGCGCACGTCGGCGGGCAGGAACGAGTCGTACGGGAAGTCGGTACCCACCAGGACCAGCAGGTCGGCCGAGTGCATCGCCTCGTGGCAGGAGCCGTAGCCGAGCAGGCCGGACATGCCGACGTCGTGGGGGTTCTCGTACTGGATGATCTCCTTGCCGCGCAGCGAGTGGCCGACCGGCGCGGCCGCCAGGTCGGCGAGCTCCAGGACGGCGTCGCGGGCGTCGCGCGCCCCGGCGCCGACGAACAGCGTGACCTTCTTGGCCTGGTTGATGGCGTCGGCGAGGGCCTCGACGTCGCCGTCGTTCGGCACGACGCGCGCGGGGCACGCGCCGGGCACGAGGATCGGGGCGTCGTCGTCGGGCACGCGCTCGTCGGCGACGTCGCCCGGCAGGGTGAGCACGGCGACGCCCGGGGCGGCGAGCGCGTGCTGGATGGCCGACCGTGTGACCCGCGGCAGCTGGGCCGGCGACGAGATCAGCTCGGAGAACACGGACGCCTCGTTGAAGATGCGGTCCGGGTGCGTCTCCTGGAAGAACTGCGTGCCGATCTGCGCGCTCGGGATGTGCGACGCGATGGCGAGCACGGGCAGCCGCGACCGGTTGGCGTCGTAGAGGCCGTTGATGAGGTGCAGGTTGCCCGGCCCGCACGACCCGGCGCAGACGGCGAGCTCGCCCGTCACCTCGGCGTCGGCGGCGGCCGCGAACGCCGCCGCCTCCTCGTGGCGCACGTGCACCCAGTCGATGCCGTCGGTGCGGCGGACGGCGTCGACCACGGGGTTCAGGGAGTCCCCGACGATCCCGTAGATGCGCTTCACGCCGGCGGCGACGAGCTGGTCGACGAGGTGTTCGGCGACGGTGCGGGCCATGACGAGACCTCCTGATGACGGCGGCTGGTCCGTCTCGATCCTGCCTCCGACGCCGTGTTTCCGCAGGACGTCGGGGCGTGAGGTGGCACACCGTCCCTGGAGCGCGCGTCGTCCCCCTGCCTGCCCGCGTCCGGGGAACGACCCGCTCTGCTAGGTTCCTGGCGGGCTGCCGTCGGCCGCCTCGCCGCGCGCCGTTGTCGCGGACACGGCGGCATCCCGAGACGGAGGAGTGGCCCGATGGCAGAGATCGCGTGGCTGGTCACCGGTGAGCGGTCGGGACTGACGTTCCTCACCAGCCCCGACGGCGACCCCGCCGCGATCCGCGAGGCCCTCGGACGACTCGACGGCGTCTCGGCCGTCATGACCGCCCCACCCCAGCCGGGCTGGTACCGGGCGGTCTCCCGACTGGGCTACGTCTGGTACGTGCTCGTCGCCGTGCTCGCCTTCGCCGTGCTCACCGTGGCGTCCGACCTGACCGTGACCCGGACGCTGCTCTACTCCGTGCTCCTTGCCGCCGTCCTCGGGCCGATCACCGGCGGCGTCCTCGCCTCCGTGGCCCGCCGGCAGGCACGGGTCGAGGGTGCCGACGACGCGGCGCGCGGCGCCGCGATCGCCGAGCGCTCCCTGGTCCGCATCCCGCAGCAGGGGACCGTCGAGGCGGTCCGCACGATCGTCGCCGCGGACGCCGCGCAGGAGCCCCGCGTGCACGACCTCGCCTGGCGCACCAGCGCCGCGTACGACGTCGACACCGACCCCGAGGCGTCGACCGCGGCCGACGAGCTGTTCGACCTGCAGGACCGGATCTCCCCCGAGCCCTCCTGAGCGAGGTCGCCGCGTGCCTACGCTGACCGGATGAGCAGCGACGTGAGGAACATCCGGACCGCCCTCGAGAGCATTGCGCAGCCCTGGCAGCCCCACCTGCTGGCGAGCGTCAACGACTACGCGGTAAAGGTGGTCAAGCTCGACGGCGAGTTCGTGTGGCACACGCACGACGACACGGACGAGCTGTTCCTCGTGCTCAGCGGGCGGCTCACCATCCAGCTCCGGGACCGTGACGTCGTCCTCGGGCCGCAGGACGTGTTCGTCGTGCCGCGGGGCGTCGAGCACTGCCCGCGGGCCGACGGCGAGGTGCACGCGCTGCTCGTCGAGCCGACCGCGACCGTCAACACCGGGGACGCCGGCGGCGAGCGGACCGCGCCGCTGCGCGAGCTCGGCTGAGCACCGTGCCCTCGACGGCCCACGACCCGAGTGCCGCCTACGCGGCCCGGGCGCAGGAGTACACGGACCTGTTCGGCTCCATGGACGCCGTGCACGACGACGACCGGGCGCTCGTCGAGCGGTGGGCCGCCGGGCTGACCGGGCGCGTCGTCGACGCCGGGTGCGGGCCGGGGCACTGGACGGACTTCCTCGCCCGGCAGGGCCTCGACGCGGAGGGTGTCGACCTCGCGGAACCGTTCCTGGCCCTCGCCCGGGCGGCGTACCCCGGCGTCCCGTTCCGCCGTGCCTCGCTCGCCGACCTCGGCGTGCCCGACGGCGGCCTCGGCGGCGTGCTGGCCTGGTACTCGCTCATCCACACCCCGCCCGAGGCTGTGGCCGGCACGGGTGGGGACGGCACGGGTGAGGACTGCACGGGTGTGGACGACGTGCTCGCGGAGCTCGCCCGCGCCGTCGCGCCGGGCGGCGGGCTGCTGCTCGGGTTCTGCCGCGGCCCGCGCGTCGAGCCGTTCGACCACGCCGTGACGACCGCCTGGTTCTGGCCCGTCGACGAGCTGGCGGCGCGGGTCGTGCGGGCGGGGTTCGACGTCGTCGAGACGGCGGAGCGCACCGACCCGGGCGTGCGCCCGCACGGCGCGATCAGCGCACGGCGTCGGGCGGCGTCCGTGAAGCGCTCGACGATCGGCCGTGCGTCGCTGTCGCGGTAGGCGGTCAGCGCCGTGAACGAAACCTTGACGAAGGCGCCCGCTCTAGTCCAGGGTGCGCAGCGCCGCGGGGATGGGCGTCTCCCCGGCGGAGAACCGGACGAAGCGCCCCACGGTCGCGGGCTCGCGCAGTGTCGCGGCCACGACCTGCGCGACGTCGGCGCGCGGCACGCTCGTGTCCGTCCCGGCGGGCACGGCGCCGGTCTCGGGCAGGACGGCGAT
The DNA here is from genome assembly GCF_042793275.1 of Isoptericola sp. NPDC056578. Classification (NCBI taxonomy): domain Bacteria; kingdom Bacillati; phylum Actinomycetota; class Actinomycetes; order Micrococcales; family Promicromonosporaceae; genus Isoptericola; species Isoptericola sp. NPDC056578. The sequence goes on along the minus strand of NZ_JBHTVC010000018.1, from coordinate 19,760 downwards.
GCGCCCGGTGGGCGGCTCGTCCGTCAGCGTGCCGGGGCCGAGGATCGTCCAGTCCAGGTCGGTGGTGCGCAGGTGGTCGTCCGCGGCCAGCTTCGCGTCCGCGTAGGCGAAGAAGCCCGCGCTCTCGGGGACGCCGTGCTCCGGCGTCGAGCCCACCCACGACACCATGACGTACCGGCGCGCTCCGGCGCTCGCGGCGGCGTCCATGGACCGGATCGCCGCGTCGCGGTCGACGGCGTACGTGCGCTGGGGGTCGCCGCCGCCCGCCCCGGCGGACCACACGACGGCGTCCGCGCCGGTCAGCGCGGCGGCGATCTCGTCGGTGCCGGCGTGCTCCACGTCCAGCAGGAGGGGCTCGGCGCCGAGGTCGGCGACACGGTCGACCTGCTCGGGCTTGCGCACCACCCCGACGACGTCGACCACCGGCCCCGTGCCACCGTCGGCGAGCAGCGGGAGGAGCTGGCGCGCGACCTTGCCGAGCGCACCGATGACGACGACCTTCATGACGACCTCCGAACGGGGCGAGGGACCGGACTCCCACCGTAAGCGCCCGCGGGCGGGTCGCCACCGTGGGCAGGGGAACCCGCGGTCAGCGGGCCCGCGCGATCCGGGCGGCCAGCACGGCGAAGCCGAGCGCCAGCACGGCCTGCACGCCGACGGCGACGACGAACCCGCGCGGCAGGCCGGGGGCGTCGGGCACCCCGCCTTGCGCCGCGACGGCCTGGAACAGCCCGCCGAGCACGGCGACCCCGAGGCCGAGGCCGAGCTGCTGCAGGGTGGTGAACAGCCCGCCCGCGACGCCGGCCGCCCAGGTGGGCGTGCGTGACAGGACGGTGCGCAGCACGGGTCCGTACATGAGCGCCTGGGCGGCGCCGAGGGCCATGAGCAGCGGCTGCAGGGCCGCCGTCGTCCCGGCGTGCCCGCCGCCGACGACGAGGGCGAGCCCGCCCAGCACGGCGGCCTGCGCGACGGCGGCGCCGGTCATCGTCCAGCGCCCGGTGCGCCGCTCGATGGCGGGCGTCGCGAGGGCCGTGGCGACGAACGCGCCGCCGAAGCCGAGCAGCAGCACGACCGTCCCCCAGGCGTCGGCGCCCAGCGCGCCCTGCGTGAGCGCTGAGATCTCGTAGAGGAACGCTCCGTAGCCGGTGAAGAACAGCAGGGTCATCACCAGCCCGTCCCGCACGACGCGGGTGCGCAGCACGCTCGGCGGCACGACCGGCAGCTCACCGCGCCGCTCGGCGGCGCGCTGCGACCGGGCGAACAGGCCGAGGACGACGCCCGCCGCGGCGAGCATCCCGAGCAGCGCGGGCGGCCAGCCGGCGGACGCGCCGAGCGTCAGCGGCACCACGAGCAGGAGCAGGCCGGCGGCCAGCAGGGCGGCGCCGCGCAGGTCGAGGGCGAGCGGCGCCGTCGACCGCGACTCCGGCACGGTGCGCAGCGCGAGCAGGGCCGCGACGGCGATCGCCCCGGTGGCGGCCTGCACCTCGCGCCAGCCCAGGTGGTCGCCGGCGACGCCGGCCACGGCTCCCGCGAGGACCTGCCCGGCGATGGTCGCGACGCCGCTGACGGCGGTGAACAGGGTGACGCCGAGCGTGCGCAGACGGTCGGGCGCGGTGGCCTGGATGGTGGACAGCACCTGCGGGGTGAACAGCCCCGCGGCGGCGCCGAGCCCCGCGCGCAGCGCCACGAGCACGGGCAGCGTCGGGGCGAACGCCGCCAGCACGGAGAGCACGGCGAACGCCGCGAGGCCCGCGGCGAGGAGCCGCCGTCGCCCGTAGCGGTCGCCCAGCCGGCCTGCCACGACCAGCGTCGCGGCGAAGGTCGTCGTGTACGCGGACAGGACGAGCTGCCCGCCCGAGACCGCGGTGCCGAGGTCCGCGGTGATGGCCGGGGCGAGCAGGTTGACCGACCCGAACGTCATGTTGACGGGCAGGTACGCGACGAGCAGGACGGCGAGCCCGAGGCCGGTGAGCGCGCGCGGCGACGCCGTCACGGGTCGCGCGACGCGTCGTGCGGGCGGGGTGGTGGTGGTCATGACGACGACGGTGCGCCCGCGCCCATCCTGGTACCAGGAGCCTGCCGATCGTGGTACCACCACCACCTGGTTGCGTGCCCGGGCGGGAGCGACACTGGGGCGGTGACCTCGACGACCCCCGACCGTGCCGCCCTCGGCGCCTTCCTGCGCGAGCGCCGCGGACGCGTGGCGCCCGGCGACGTCGGGCTGCCCGCCGGCGGCCGGCGCCGCACGCCGGGGCTGCGCCGCGAAGAGGTGGCGCAGCTCGCCGGCGTGGGGGTGACCTGGTACACGTGGCTCGAGCAGGGGAGGGCCAGGAACGTCTCGGACCAGGTGCTCGAGGCCGTCGCCCGGGTGCTGCGGCTCGACGACGCCGAGCGCCGCCACCTCATGGTGCTCGCCGGCCGTGAGACCGCCGTCGCGCCCGGACCGCCGCCCGGGGTGCGACCGGAACAGCTCGCGGTGCTCGCCGGGCTGCTCCCGTACCCGGCGGCGGTGCAGACCGACGCCTACGACCTGCTCGCGGCCAACCGGGCGTACCGCTACCTGTTCGACGACCTCGACGCCCGGCCGGCGGAGGACCGTAACTGCGCCTGGCTGATGTTCACCGAGCCGCGCTGGCGCGGGGCGCTCGGCGACGCGGAGGACGTCGTGCTGCACAACATCGCCGCCCGGCTGCGGGCCCGCGAGCCCGAGCATCGCGACGACCCCCGCTGGACCGCCCTGCTGGCGCGGCTGCGGGCGTCGTCGGCGGACTTCGTGCGGCACTGGGAGTCGTACGACGTCGCCGGGGACGGCACCCAGCTGCGGCACTACACCTCGGCGCGCGCCGGCCGCCTCGACGTGCACTTCCAGAGCCTGTGGCTGGACCGGGCCCGCGGCGACCGCATCATCGTCATGACGCCGGCCGACGACGTGACCGCGCAACGCCTGGAGCGGTTGGACGCGCTGGTGGGGGCGGCGCCCGCCGTCACGTCGCGGGACGACGGGGCCGCTGGTTGCGGATTGGCCGTGTCGGGCACCGCTCCGGCGGGGGGATGATGGTCCCCGTGCGCACCATCCGACAGAGCCGCAAGCTCCGCGGCGTCCGCTACGACGTCCGCGGTCCCATCCTCGTCGAGGCCCAGCGCCTCGAGGCCGAGGGCCACCGCATCCTCAAGCTGAACATCGGCAACACGGCGCCGTTCGGCTTCGAGGCACCGGCGGCCATCCAGGCCGACGTCGTGCACCACCTGCCGGAGGCGCAGGGGTACAGCGACTCCCGCGGCATCTACGAGGCACGCACCGCGGTGGCGCAGTACTACCAGTCGCGCGGGCTGCGCGACACGAGCGTGGACGACGTGTTCATCGGCAACGGCGTCTCGGAGCTCATCTCGATGGTGCTGCAGGCGTTCGTCGACGAGGGGAACGAGATCCTCGTCCCCGCGCCGGACTACCCGCTGTGGACGGGCGCCGTCACGCTGTGCGGCGGTACGGCCGTGCACTACCGGTGCGACGAGGAGAACGGCTGGATGCCGGACCTCGAGGACCTCGAGTCGAAGATCACCGAGAACACGCACGCCATGGTGATCATCAACCCGAACAACCCCACCGGCGCCGTGTACAGCAAGGAGATGGTGGAGGCGATGGTCGACATCGCCCGCCGCCACGACCTCGTCGTCCTCACCGACGAGATCTACGAGAAGATCCTGTTCGACGGCGCCACGCACCACCACGCCGCGGCCGCGGCGGGCGACGACGTGCTGTGCCTGACGTTCAGCGGCCTGTCCAAGGCGTACCGCGTCTGCGGCTACCGCGCGGGCTGGGTCATGGTGTCGGGCCCGAAGGAGACCGCCACCGAGTTCCTCGAGGGCCTCACCCTGCTGGCCAACATGCGCATGTGCGCGAACGTGCCCGCGCAGCACGCCATCCAGACGGCGCTGGGCGGCTACCAGTCGATCGACGAGCTCATCGTGCCCGGCGGCCGGTTCTACGACCAGGCGATGCTGGCCGACAAGCTGCTCAACGAGATCCCCGGCGTCACGTCCGTCCGCCCGAAGGGCGCGCTGTACTGCTTCCCGCGTCTCGACCCGGAGATGTACCCGATCGAGGACGACGAGGCGTTCGTCATCGACCTGCTGCGGGCCAAGAAGATCCTGGTCACCCACGGCACCGGGTTCAACTGGTTCGAGCCCGACCACTTCCGCCTCGTCACGCTGCCCGACGAGGAGGTCCTCACCGAGGCGATCGGCCGCATCGGGGAGTTCCTGGCCACGCGTCGGCGGTAGCGAGACCCACCCGTTCTGCAACTAGTGGTTGCGTATCCCTGGCCTGCGGGCTACGGTGATGCGCAACCACTAGTTGCAGGAGGGGTCATGGGGTCGACGAGCGAGCTGGGAAGCATCGAACGGGAGGTCTACGTCGAGGCGGCGCCGGAGGTCGTCTTCGAGGTGGTGAGCAGCCCGGAGCACGTCCGCCAGTGGTGGCCGGACGACGCCCGGTACGACCCCGCGCCGGGCGGCACCGGGGAGATCGCGTTCGGCGAGGGCGCCGACCGGACGGTCGAGCAGCTCACCGTCGTCGAGTCGCTGCCGCCGCGGACCTTCTCGTTCCGCTGGACGCACCCGGCGGGGCAGGAGGCGGCGCCGGGCAACTCCCTGCTCGTCACCTTCGAGCTCGTGCCGTCGGGCGACGGGACGCTGCTGCGCATGACCGAGACCGGCTTCCGCGAGCAGGGCTGGGAGATCGCGGTCCTCGAGCAGCGCTACCGCGAGCACGTCGAGGGCTGGACCTACTACCTGCCGCGGCTGGTGACCTACGCGGCGTCGCTGGAGGTCCGCTCATGACCGAGATGTCGTCGCCCGTCGACGACGCGCTCTGGTCCGCGATCGGCGACCCCACCCGGCGCCGCATCCTCGACCTGCTGCTCGCCGACGGCGGCGGTACCGCGTCGTCGCTGAGCCGGCAGCTGCCGGTGACGCGGCAGGCCGTGGCGAAGCACCTCGACGTGCTCGACCGCGCCGGGCTCGTCCGGTCGACGACCGCGGGCCGGGAGAAGCGGTGCGAGGTCGACGCCGCCCAGCTCGCGCGCGCCGCCGACCAGCTGGCCGCCGTCGGCCGCACCTGGGACCACCGCCTGCAGCGCATCAAGGGGATCGCCGAGGCGATCCAGAGCTCACGGCAGAGCTGAGCAGCACCGAGCTGAGAGGAGCACGACGATGGTGGACATCCTGCACAGGATCGGGACGACGACCGCGACGCCCCAGGAGCTGTACGACGCGCTGACGACCGTGGACGGTCTCGCCGGCTGGTGGACCGAGGAGACGACCGGCGACGCCGGCCTCGGCGGGAAGATCGAGTTCCGCTTCCCCGACGGCGGGTTCGTGATGGAGGTCGAGGAGCTGCGACCGCGCGAGCGCGTGGTGTGGCGCGTCGTCGGCGGCCCGGACGAGTGGGTCGGCACGACGGTCGAGTGGGACCTGCGCCAGGACGGCGACTGGACGATCCTGCTGTTCGCGCACCGCGGCTGGCGCGAGCCCGTCGAGTTCATGCACCACTGCAGCACCAAGTGGGCCACGTTCCTGCAGAGCCTCAAGGCCCTGGTCGAGGGCGGCGACGCCGCGCCGTCGCCCCGGGACGTGAAGATCGACAACTGGAACTGAGGCCGCGTCGGGAGCCGTCCCCGACCGGCGGCCATACTGGGCGGATGGTCGGGAGCGGGGTGCGCGAGGCGCTTGGCATGGTGCGCCGCGACCTGCTCACCCTGGCCCCGCAGCCGATGCCGCCGATGCGCGGCCCGCGGGCCCTGCGCCGGCTGCCGCACGGGGCGATCGTCGCGGTGGCGGCGTTCGCGGCGGTCACGGCCACCGAGGACGTCCCGACGCGGGTCGTCGCGGTGCTCCACGTGGCCCTGCTCGTCGTGGCGCTGTGGTGGCCGCTGCCCGCGTGGTGGCTGTCGCTGGCGACGCTCCCGGTGGTCGCGCTCGTGCCGTCGTTCGCCACCTACGTGGGGTGGGCGTGGGCGGTGCATGCCGGGCTGCTCTTCCTGGTGGCGCTGCGCAACCCCTGGCGGGTGACCCTCGAGACCGTCGGCCTGAGCCTCGTGATGCTGGGCGTCCTGCTGGCGGCAGGAGAGATGGGCCCGTGGCGCTTCACGCTCATCGTGCTGGCGATGTTCGCCGCCGCGGTGGCCGCCGCGGCGGGGGCGCGCGGCACGCGGGAGGTCCGCTCCCGGCTCGCGGAGCAGGAGGTCGCCCTCGCGCAGGAGCGCGCGGCGCGCACCGTGCTGGAGGAGCGCACCCGCATCGCCCGCGAGCTGCACGACGTCGTCGCGCACCACATGTCCGTCATCGCGATCCAGGCGGACGCCGCCCCCCACCGGGTGCCGGCCCCGCCCGAGGAGCTGGTCGGCGCGTTCGGCGACATCCGCGCGGGCGCGCTGTCCGGGCTGACCGAGCTGCGGCGCATCCTCGGGGTGCTGCGCTCCGAGGAACGCCCCGACGCGGGGTCTCCCGACGCCCCGCAGCCCACCCTGGACGGCCTCGACGAGCTGGTCGCCGGGGTACGGGCGGCCGGGCTCGACGTCACGACCGCGGTCTCCGGCGCCCGCCGCCGGCTGCCCGACGGCGTGGAGCTGTCGGCGTACCGGATCGTGCAGGAGGCGCTGAGCAACACGCTGCGCCACGCCCCCGGCGCGGCGGCGCGGGTGCAGCTGGACTACGCCCCGGACGTCCTGCGCCTGCGGGTGGTCAACAGCCCCGGCAGCCGCCCGGCGACCGCGTTCCCGGGCGCCGGGCACGGGATCCCGGGCATGCGCGAGCGGGCCGCCATGCTCGGCGGGGACCTGACCGCGGGCCCGACGCCCGACGGCGGCTACGAGGTTGCCGCCCGGCTCGCGGCGCCGACCAGTGAGGAGCGTCCCGCATGACGATCCGGGTGGTGATCGCCGACGACCAGGCGATGGTGCGCGAGGCGTTCTCGGTGCTCCTGGGCGTGCAGCCGGACGTCGAGGTGGTCGCGACGGCAGCCGACGGTGCGGAGGCGGTGGCCCGCGCGCGGGAGCTGCGGCCCGACGTGGTCGTCATGGACATCCGGATGCCGGGGACGAACGGCATCGAGGCCACCCGCCAGATCGTGGGCGACCCCGACCTGGCCGCGAAGATCCTCGTGCTGACCACGTTCGACCTCGACGAGTACGTGTACGAGGCCCTGCGCGCCGGCGCCAGCGGCTTCCTCCTCAAGGAGGCGTCGGGGGCGCAGCTCGCCGATGCGGTGCGCGTCGTGGCCGCGGGCGACGCACTGCTGTCCCCGGAGATCACCCGGCGGCTCATCACGGAGTTCTCGCGGCTGAGCGGCCCGGGCCGGCCCGTGCCCGGCGCGCGGGTCGAGGCGCTCACCGGCCGCGAGACCGAGGTGCTGACGTGCGTGGCCCAGGGGCTGTCGAACGCCGAGATCGCCGCCGAGCTCGTCGTCGCCGAGCAGACGGTCAAGACGCACGTGGGCAGCATCCTGGCGAAGCTGCAGCTGCGGGACCGCACGCAGGCGGCCGTCTACGCCTACGAGTCGGGCCTCGTCGCCCCGGGACGCACGGCACCTCGGACACCCCCTACCTGAGAGCCAGGCCGGAAGTTGGCTCCGTGGCGGGAGGTGGGAGCGGGTACCCCGTTCCTAGCGTCGTGGCATGACCTCCTCCGTGACCTACCCCGTCCTGACCCCGCCCGCACCGCGCGCCCGCCGCGACCCCGACCGCCGGCGGTCGCGGCCCGTCCGGGTCCTGCGGACCCTGAGCGCCCTCGTGGCGTCGGTCCTCGCCTTCCTCGCCGTCGCGATCGTCCTCGGGGCGTACGTCCCCGCCATCCCGAGGATCGGGGTGATCGGGCCCGTGCTCGGCGGGCAGTACCCGTTCCACGTCGCGATGCTGGCGGTGCTCGCCGCCGCCCTCGCGGCCCTCGCCTGGCTCGGCGGCACGGTGCGCTGGGGCCGGACGGTCGCGGCGGTCGCCGCGGCGTCCGCCGTCGGGGCGCTCGCGATCGGGGGCGTCCAGCTTCAGACCGCGCAAGACGCCGGAGCCGACGTCTCCTGGGGTTCGGTCCTCTCCGAGGTCGGCTATCCCGACGTGGTGGCCGACGACACCACGACCTTCGCGAGCCCCGACGGCGAGCCGCTCGACGTCGACGTCTACGTGCCTGACAGCACGCCGGGCACCACGGTTCCGGCCGTGGTCCTGGCCCACGCGGGCGGCTTCCACACCTTCGACAAGAGCGACCTGCGCGGCACCGGCCGCTGGCTCGCCGACCACGGCGTGGCAGTCTTCGCCGTCGACTACCGCCTGGCCCGCGCCGACCGGCCGACCTGGGACAAGGCGCCGCAGGACCTCGCCTCGGCGCTGGCCTGGGTGCGGGAGCACGCCGACGAGTACGGCGTCGACCCGGCGCAGGTCTCCCTCGGCGGGATGTCAGCGGGCGGCACGCTCGCGCTGGACGCTGCCTACCGCCTCCAGGAGGGCACCCTCGCCGCCGCCGACGGTGCCGCCGTCGAGCCCCCGGCGTCGGTGGTCGGCTTCTACCCCGGCACCGACGTCGCCCGGATGTGGGCGGACGACGTGGCCGGTACCCGGGAGGCCGCCGAGCTGTTCACCGGCGGCACGCCGCAGGAGCACCCCGACCGCTACCGCGAGGTGTCCCCGACCAGCCACGTCGGCCCCGGCCTGCCCCGTACCCTCCTGGTGGTCGGCGACCGCGACCGCAGCGCCCGGCCGGGGACCGTCACCGACCTCGGCGGTGCCCTCGCCGAGCAGGGGGTCGACACCCAGGTCGAGGTGCTGCCGTTCGCGGAGCACGCGTTCGACGACGCCTACGGCAGTCTCACCTCGCAGACCAGCCGTCAGCTGCTGCTCGACTTCTTCACCGAAGACGCGGCGACGTCGCGCGGCTGACCGCCCGCTTGACGTGGCCGCGGGTGGCGGCGAACGCCGCCGCCATCTCGCGCGCCTGGCCCGGGTACTCCGCGTGACCGGCGGAGTGCACCGCCAGCTCCAGCTCCGCCCCGGTCCCGGCGCGCTCGGCGGCGGAGACGCCGGCCGCCACGCCGAACTGCCCGGGCGGCGGCACGTGCGCGTCCCACAGGGCGCACTCCACGCGGGTCGGCACCCGCAGGTACGTCGCCGCGACGGACGCGTCGGTGAGCGCGAGGACCGCGCGGGCCTCCGGGTGCTCCGCCACGTACGCGCGCTGCGCCTCGCCGCTGCCGGTGCACGGCACGGCGAGGCGCTCGTCGTACTGGCCGAAGCTCGGCACCTCCAGCGTGGCGCCCACGAACCGGTCGTCCCACGGCACGGCCAGCGCGCCGACGCCGCCGCCGAAGCTGGTCCCCGCGTAGTACAGGGGAAGGTCGGCGGGCACGCCCGGGACGTCGGTCAGCGCCTCCTGCAGCGCGGTCGCGGCGTGCCACAGGTCGACGGCGCAGCGGCCGAGCACGTACGCCTCGACGTCCTCGATCCCGGCGAGCACGTGCGCGGTGCTCACGTCCGGCGCCCCGACCCCGGCGTTGAGCGTCCCGAGCCCTCGCGCGACGGGGAAGATCACCGCCGCGTCGTGCGGCACCCGCTCGAACGACGGCGCCTCGCGCCCGCCGTACCCGTGGCCGTGCACGATCCCCACCCGGACCGGGCCGTCCACGGGGAGCGCCAGCCACGCGCGCAGGCGCAGACCGCCGTCGGCGGTGAACGTCACCACGGAGACCTCGTGCGCTCCCCGGCGGCCCGCCGGCTCGGCCACGACGTCGGCGGGGACCCCGCGCGCCGCGGCGTGCCACGACCGCCACAGGTCGGCGAAGCCGTCCGGCTCGGCGGCGGGCGGCACGGCCCGCAGGCCGGCCTCGTCGTACCCGTAGGTGCCGTCGATCGGGCTGTCCGGGAACCAGGCGTCGTAGGGGGCGGGCAGGGTCACGGGAGCTCCAGGTTCTCGAGGTCCGGGGGAACGGGCGGCACGCTGCGTGACAGACTGTGCCGCGGGTCGAAAGGGGAGCGGGTGCTCGTCGCAGAACGCAGGTCGCGGATCGTGGCCGAGGTGCGCCGCCGGGGCGCCGCGAGCGTCACGGAGCTGGCGCAGGAGCTGGGCGTCAGCGCGATGACGGTGCGCCGGGACATCGAGGCGCTCGCGGACGCGGGCGAGCTCGACCGGGTGCGCGGCGGGGCCACCACCCGCGGGGACGCGGGCGCCGTGCAGGAGCACGGGTTCGCCTCGCGGGTGCAGCAGCAGGTCGGGGCCAAGCGGGCCATCGCCCGCCGCGCCGCGCAGCTCGTGGAGCCCGGCATGGCCGTGGGGCTCTCGGGCGGCACGACGGCGTGGGTGCTCGCCCAGGAGCTGCGCGCCGTCCCGGACCTCACCGTGGTGACCAACTCGCTGCCGGTCGCGGAGGTGTTCCGCCGCCCCGACCGTTCCGACGAGCCGTACACGCAGTCCGTGGTGCTGACCGGCGGGGTGCGCACGCCGTCCGACGCGCTCGTGGGCCCCGTCGCGGTCCGGTCGCTGGAGCACCTGCACCTCGACCTCGCGTTCCTCGGCGTGCACGGCGTCGACCTGCACGCGGGCCTCACGACGCCCAACCTGCTGGAGGCGGAGACGGACCGCGCGCTGCTGGCCGCGGGCCAGGACGCCGTCGTGCTCGCCGACCACACCAAGTGGGGCGTCGTCGGCCTCACGACGATCGTCGACCTGCACGAGGTGGAGCACCTCGTCACGGACGACGGCCTGGACGACGACGCGCGCGAGCTGCTGGAGGCGCACGTGGGCGAGCTCTGGGTGGTGCCGGTCGACTGACCGCCGTGCCCCGGCACGCTGTCGGGCGGCGCCACCCGTCAGCGGGCGGTGCTCGCGCGCGGCACGACGCGCGCGTCCACGACCACGTGCTGCACCGGCAGGTTGGCACCCGGCGGGGTGGCGATCTGCCGCTCCAGCTCGCTCAGCGCGCGCTCGACGAGGGCCTCCTTGTCGGGGGAGACGGACGTGAGCGACGGCGTCGCGAACTGCGCGCCGCGCACGTCGTCGATCCCGACGACGGCGACGTCGTCGGGGACGCGCCGCCCGGCCTCGTGCAGGGCGGGCAGCGCCCCGAACGCGACGGAGTCGTTGGAGCAGACGATGCCGTCGAGCTCGACGCCACGCTCCAGCAGGTCGCGGACGGCGCGCCGCCCCTCGGCGGGGGTGAACGACTCGACCTGGGCGACGAGCGCGGGGTCGTCCGCGATCCCGAGCGCGGTGACGGCCTCGCGGTAGCCGGCGTACCGGCGGTCGGCGGCGTCCGAGGGGCGCGCGTCCCGCGGGCCGACGAACGCGACCCGCCGGCACCCGACCGACGCCAGGTGCTCGGTGGCGGCGTACGACGCGGCCCGGTTGTCGATCGTCACGTGCGTGAAGGGGCTGACGAGGATGTGCTCGCCGAGCAGCACCAACGGCCCGGGGGAGGTGCGGCGCGTCAGGTCGGCCACGGACAGGGCGCGGGGGATGTGGATGAGCCCGTCGGTCGGGGGCAGCCCGATGCCGTTGGCGACGTCCACCTCGCGCTCGTGGTCGCCCGCGGTCTGCTGGATGAGGATCGACAGCCCGCGCTCGTCGGCGCGCCGCACGAGCAGCGCCGTGAGCTCGGCGAAGTACGGCTCCTCGAGGTCCGGCACGGCGAGCGCCACGATGCCGGTGCGCTCCTTCCTGTGCACGGCGGTCAGCGTAGCCCGGTCCGCCGTCCGGGACACCGTCGCGACGCTGCGCGCGGTGCGGGCGAGTCCTGCATGGGGCACGGTCACTCCTGCACGCGCAGCGCGACCACGCGGGCCTGCGCCGAGCCGTTCGTGGCGCGGACGACGAGCCGCGCGGCCCGCAGCGCGCCGAGGTCGTCGGGCAGCGGGTGGGTGCGCAGGCGCCACCGGTTGTCGGTCTCGTCGGCCACCGTCACCCAGTCGCCCCCGTCCGCCGGCAGCACCTCGACCCGGTAGTCCTTGACCAGGGTCGGCATGATCTCGTCGGGCGTGCGGTGGTGGTGCAGGGTGTTCAGCTCGACGTCGAGGTCGTCGTCGAGCACGAGGCGGACCTCGCGCGCGGTCACCGGCTCGTCCCAGTCGAGGCGCAGCCACTCGTCGCGGCCCGCCACCATCGGCGACGACGCCCAGAGGTTCGGGCCGCCGTGGTTGCGGTGGTAGCCGCTCGTCGCACGCTCCGGCGCGAGCGCCCGGGTGTCCGGGCCGGCGCGGAACACGACGGACCGCCCGCGCAGCGGCTTGGTGGGCCACTGCACCAGCAGCTCCTCGGAGCTGATCTGCACGTTCTGGTCGTCGTTGTCGACGCGGTGCACCAGCGTGAGCACCCCGGCCGGCAGCGGGGAGGTGAGGCGGACGGCGACGTCCGGGTTGGCGCGCAGCACGACGACGGCGTTCTGCGGCACGTCGGGGGCGAACGGCACGTGCGCCGTGACCCAGCGCTCGTCGCCCGCCGGCACGACGACGTCGGTCTTGGCCTCCAGGTGGGCGGGCACCACGTTCTGCGGCTTGCCGGTGGAGAACACCTCGACCGACAGCGTCGTGTCGCGGCGGGCGGAGACGAGCAGCTCGACCGTGTCGAGGCGCGGGTCCACGGGCAGCACGATGCCGAGGTCGACGTCGAGGTCGTAGACGTCGTACGCGTCGTAGGGGTCGCCGTCGCTGGGCTCGGCGACGGGCGCGGCGACCCGCGTCGTCGTGCTGGACGCGGTGACCCGGGCGCGGCGGGCGAGGTCGTGCGTGTCGGTGTTGGCGATGCCGACGGCGGGCGCGTCCCAGCGCAGCAGCGTCTGGCGCAGCTCGTCGAGGTGGTCGGTGTAGATCCCGCGCGGGGTGGTGCCGTGCTCCACGCACAGGGCCGCCGCCGTGCCCGCGGCCTGGCCCATCGCGCCGCACGTCGCCATGACGCGCGCGGCGCCGAAGGCGATGTGCGTGGCGGACACGTCGCGACCCGCGAACAGCATGTTCTCCACGTTCACCGAGTACAGGGAGCGGTAGGGGATCTCGAAGACGCCCTCGGAGAACCGTTGCAGCGCGCCCGCGCCCTCGGCGTACATGCCCTGGGCGGGGTGCAGGTCGATGGACCAGCCGCCGAACGCGACGCCGTCCTCGAAGACGGTCTGGTCGACGACGTCGCCCTGGTGCAGCGTGTAGTCGCCGATCAGGCGGCGGTACTCGCGCTTGCCCGGCACGTTGCCGATCCACTCGAGCGTGAGGTTGTCGGCGTCGAACTTGCCGGAGTTCTTGATGTAGTCCCAGATACCGAGGATCACGCCGCGCAGCTCGTCGCGGATGCGCTCGTTGTCGTCGACGATGTCGAGCTCGCCGCCCCACTCGATCCACCAGTAGTGGGCGCCCGAGTCGCCGCTGCGGATCACGCGGTTCATCGGGATGGGCGTGGTGGTGATGTCGATCGCGGTCTCCGGCGCCACGTACTTCACCGGGTGGCCGAGGTCCTTGGTGTAGAAGAGCAGCGTGGAGCCGAGGAACTCGCGCACCGGCTCCGGCGGCGCCCACTCCTCGCCGAACTCCGCCTGGGACTCCTTGCCGAGCCGGTACCGTGCGCCCGCCAGGTGCCCGACCAGGCCGTCGCCGGTGCAGTCGAGGAAGACCGGCGCGGTGAACGTCGTGAGGATCTCCGAGCCCATCGTCCAGCCCGTGACGGACTCGATGCGGCGCGCGTCGTCGGGGCCGGTCGCGGCGACGTCGCGCACGTCCGTGTTGAGGAACAGCCGGATGTTCTTCTCCCGGCGGACGGTGTCCAGCACGACGTCGTCCCAGTAGACCGGGTTGCCCTCCGGGTTGCGGTACTGGTTCTCGACGTACATCTCGCCGACGATCCCGGTCTCCCGGGCCCAGCGCTGGTTGCCGTGCGCGGTGGCGCCGCACACCCACACCCGCACCTCGGAGGAGGAGTTGCCGCCCAGCACGGGCCGGTTGTTCACCAGCACCACCTGGCGGCCCAGCCGCGCGGCGGCGACCGCCGCGCTGACGCCGGCGAGCCCTCCTCCGACGACGACGACGTCCGCCTCGACGGTCTGCGTGCGCATGATCTCTCAGTCCTCAATCCGGTGGTTGTGCTGGTCGAACGCGGTGCTTCTGGTGGTGCAGGGGTGGGTGTGCGGCGCGGGGCACGGGCGTCAGCCCGCGGCCAGCACCTCGATCTCGAAGACTCGGGCGACGTCGGTCTCGGACGCCGACGGGTCGGTGGCGACCAGGCGGACCTGGTCGGCCGTGACGCCGGGGGTGGGGACGGTGACGGTGCCCGACGTGCTGCCGGTGACGGAGCCGACCTCGACCCAGCCGGTGGCGGTGTGCAGCTCGACGGTGAAGTCGCGCAGCACGGCCGAGGCCGGGTCGACGGCGGCGCGGTAGCCGCTGTGCACCCGGACCGACGCCACCGGGGCGGCGTCGTCCCAGGCGACGGTGAGCGTGGGGGTGGCGTCGTCCGCGGCGGAGATCCAGCGGCTGGCGTCGGTGAGGAGGCCGTCCACGGCCTTGTCGCCGCCCGTGTCGGCGCGCAGCGCGGACGACGCCGTGACGGTGCCGCCGAGGGCGAGGTTGCCGGTGGGCCCCGGGGTGCCCGGGTCGCCGCCGTCCTCGCCGCCGTCGTCGCCGCGGACCCCCGCCACGACGTCCGCGATCGGGCTGCCGACCAGCGGCCCGCCCGTGCGGGGCACGCGGGCGTGGAACAGCGTGCCCGACGTCGGCCCCGACTCGGCGGCGCTCACGTACAGCACGTCCGTGCCCGACGAGGGGCCGGTGCGGATCGTGCGCGCGGCGAGGCGCTGCTGCCCCACCTGCACGTCGCCGAGCCCGGCGAAGCGCCACTGCCCGCCGTCCAGCCCGCGCTCCGCGCGGACCACCTGCGTGCGGACCTGGCCGTCGACCGTGCCCTGCACGACGGCGTACGCCCGGGTGGTCCCCGCCGCGGAGGTGGCGTCGAGCGCGGCCACGGTGTCGGTCCCGGCTCCCAGGTCGGCGGCGTCGATCACGGTCTCCCGCTGCCAGGCGGAGCCGTCCCACTGCGCGAACCGCACGTCGAAGCGGTCCGGCGTGCCGTCGGCCTTCGCCGCGGCGTAGCGGTAGACGACGCCGGCGAGCGTGTCGCCGTGCACGGCCAGCTTGGCGGTCTGCACCGTCGGGCCGTCCGTCTGGAGCGACTCGCCGTCGGCGAACGGCTGGTAGACCACGGCGCCGCCCGCGGACGGGGCGATCGGCGTGCTCAGGGCGTTGCCCGCGGCGTCGTGCCACGAGTCGTCCTTCGGGTCGTAGACCGCGTAGGAGCCCAGGTGCCGGTACGGGCCGGCGGCCCAGCGGTGCCACTCCCACAGCACGTGCAGGCGCCCGTCCG
Organism: Isoptericola sp. NPDC056578; assembly: GCF_042793275.1. NCBI lineage: Bacteria > Bacillati > Actinomycetota > Actinomycetes > Micrococcales > Promicromonosporaceae > Isoptericola > Isoptericola sp. NPDC056578. The sequence goes on along the minus strand of NZ_JBHTVC010000018.1, from coordinate 4,385 downwards.
TGCCGACCTCCAGGTCGTCCGGGTAGACCGACGCGCCCGTGCCCGAGGCGAAGACCGCCACCCGCGACCAGGTGCCCGCCGCGGTGTCGAAGCGGTACAGGCGGCCGTCGCGCACGGTGGCCTCGTCCCGGCCGCCGCGCACCATGACGTACGCGTCGCCGTCGGCGCCGCGCGCCGTGACCGGGTAGGTCATGGGGACGCCCTGGTCGGGCAGGTCGGCGCTCGCGTCGACCAGCGACGTGACGTCGCCCGGCGTCGTCGAGCGGTAGTACTGCCACGGCACGTGGTGCATCGACACGAACGCGTGGATCGTGCCCTCGCCGTCCACGACGATCGACGGCTGGTCGTGCCCGCTGTCGTCGAGGAACGTCGCGCAGGACCCGTCGTCGGCGCGCAGGCAGCCGACGGTCCACGCGCCGTCGGCGCCCTTCGCCGCGACGTGCACCTCGTGGCGCGCGGCGTCGGCGGCGGGGGAGTCGAACGCCATGTAGGTGACGCCGTCCACCACGTCGAGCGGCGTCCACCAGCCCGCGTTGTTGGAGCGGTCCACCGGGTAGGGGAGCTGCTCGATCGTCTCGGCGTGCTTCCCCTGCGCGGTCACGCCGGCGGGCGCCGCCGACGCCGCGCCGGCGAGGGACGTGCCGGCGACCAGGGCGAGCGCCGCCGACGCGAGGGCGACCCCGCGGGCGGTCCGGCGGCCCATCAGCCGACCAGCTTCTGCGCTGCCTCGCCGGCCTTCTTCATGGCCGTCTTCGCGTCGGTCTTGCCGACCAGCACGGCCTGCACCTGCTCGGCGATGACCGTCTCGACCTGCGAGTACGCGGTGAACTTCCAGAACGGGTTGCTCGTCGACGTCGCGGTGATGCGCTCGTTGAACAGCGACCCGAAGGTGTCGGCGGCGACGACGTCGGACTGCTGCGCCTCCGTGGTGACGGGGGGCAGGCCGCGCACCTCGTAGTCGGCCAGCACCGTGTCGAGGTCGGACGTCGCGAACTGGGCGAAGTCGGCGGCGGTCCCGGCGCCCTCACCGTCGACGACGGCGATCGCGCCGCCCCACACCAGCGCGCGGGGGGTCTCGCCCGCCGTGAGCACCGGGCGGGACAGCGGCGTCAGCTTGCTGCCGAGGTCCTTGTCGGGCGACTCCTCCTGGACGGCGTTGCGGCCGACGGGGGCGTCGTCGTAGATCGCGGCGCGGCCCTGCGCGAACAGGGAACGGGCGTCGAAGCGGTCGACGTCGGCGGCGATGAGCTTCTGGTCGTACAGCGACTTGTACCAGGTCACGGCCTCGACGGACGCGTCGTCGCCGATGGTGACGGTGTCGCCGTCGACGAGCGGGCTGCCGAACGTCTCCATCCAGATGAGGATGTCCTTGAGCTGGGCCGCCTTGGTGGACGCGGCGTAGGGGATCAGCCCGCCGCCGAGGCCCTTGAGGTCCTTGAGCGCCTTCTCGAACTCGTCGACCGTCGCCGGGAAGGCGTCGGGGTCGATGTCCGCCTTCTGCAGGATCTCGGAGTTTGCGACGAGGCCGATGGCGCCGATGGTCCACGGCAGGCCGTACTGCACGCCGTCGAACTGGGCCGCCGACAGCGCCGCGTCGGTGTAGCCGCGACCCTCGGTCAGCGCCGACAGGTCCTGCAGCTTGCCCATGGCGGCGAGCGAGCCGAGCCACGCGACGTCGACGTGCGCCGCGCCGGTGAACTGGCCACCCTTCACCTGCAGCGTGAGCTGGTTGATGTACTCGTTGTAGGGGAACGAGACGTCCTTCACGGTGACGCCGGCCTGGTCCTGGTAGGCCTTGACGATCGCCTCGAGGGCCGGGGCCGCGGCCTCCTCGGTGAACGACCACGACGAGAACGCGAAGTCCGTCTTCGCGCCGCCGGTCGCGGCGGCCGACGCGGCGCTGCCGGTCGCGGAGCCGGCGGACGGCGCGCAGGCGGCGAGGGCGGCGGTGCCGGCGCCGATGCCGAGCAGCTGGAGCACGCGACGTCGCGACATGGTGCTCTGGGGAAGGGTGAGAGACATGGGGGTCCTCCGCATCGAGGGTCGTTCGGGGTGGGGAAGGTGGGTGGAGACGACGGGCGTCGCGGGCTCGGTCAGCCCTTGACGGCGCCGGCGGTGAGGCCGCCGACGAGGTACTTCTGCAGGGCGATGAACGCGATGGCGACCGGGAGCGAGACGACGAGCGACGCCGCCATGAGCTCCGGCCACGCCGTCGAGGCCTCGCCGATGAACGTGTTGACCAGGCCGGGCGGCAGGGTCTGCTTCTCCGGGCCGGCGAGGGTGAGGGCGAAGACGAAGTCGTTCCACCCGCGGACGAAGGCGAACAGCCCCGCGGCGATGAGGCCCGGCGCGGCCAGCGGCAGCACGATCGAGTGGATGATCCGCAGCCGGGAGGCGCCGTCGACCCGCGCCGCCTCGATGAGCTCGTCGGGGATGGTGTCGAAGAAGCCCTTGAGCATCCACACGCACAGCGGCAGCGTGAACGTGGTGAAGCTCAGCACCAGCGCGGTGTACGTGTTCAGCAGGTTGTAGGCGCTGAACACGCTGTAGAGCGTGACCAGCAGCAGCGCCTGCGGGAACATCTGCGACGCCAGCACCAGGTACATGAGCGAGCGACGGCCGCGGTAGCGGAACTTGGAGAACGAGTACCCCATGTACGCCGAGACCAGCACCGACAGCACCGCGGTGATCACCGAGACGATGACGCTGTTGCGCAGGTAGCCGAACAGCTGGTCGTTCGAGGCGAGCGAGGCGAACGCGTCCAGCGTCGGCGCCGACGGGAAGAACTTCGGCGGGTAGCTGAACACCTGGTCGCGCGGCGTGAGCGACGTGGCGAGCAGCCAGTACACCGGCAGCAGGCCGAACCCGCCGCAGACGACGACCGTGGCCCAGGCGGCGATCCGCACGCCGGGGCGCTCCGACCGCAGCGCGCCGCGGCGGAGGCGCTGCGGCGGGCGGGGCGCGTCGTCGGCCGGGGAGGGCGCCGACGGTGGGGTGGGCGCGGCGGGGAGCTGCGTCGTCGCGCTCATCGCTCCTCTCCCTTCTCCGAGAAGCGGACGTACACGACGACGAGCGCCATGAGCAGGACCATCCACAGCAGGCCGAGCGCGCCGGCCTTGCCGAGGTCGTAGCCCTGGAAGGCGGTCTCGTACACGGCGGTGGCGAACGTCTGGGTGGCACCCGCGGGGCCGCCGCCGGTGAGGACGTAGATGATGTCGAAGTGCTGGAAGTTCCAGATGAACTCCAGCAGCAGCACCAGGCCGACGATGCCCTTGAGGTGGGGCAGCGTGATGGAGAAGAACCGGCGCACGGTACCCGCACCGTCCATCTCGGCGGCCTCGTGCAGCTCGACCGGCACGGTCTGGAGGCCGGCCAGGAGCATGACCATCATCCAGGGGAACGACTGCCAGGTCTTCGCGAGGATCACGGCGCCCATCGCGGTGCCCGGCTGGGCGAGCCACGCCTGCGGCTCGTCCACGAGGCCGACCGTCTGGAGCAGCGCGTTCATCACGCCGTAGTTGGCGTTGAAGATCCACATCCACAGGAACGAGACGACGACGCCGGGCACGAGCCAGGGGATGAGCATGAGGCCGCGCAGCACCTTGGCGCCGCGGATCCTCGTGTTCAGCGCCAGCGCGAGGGCGAAGCCGACCACGAACGGCAGGATCGTGGTGCCGAGCGTGAAGACGAGCGTCTGGCGCAACAGCCGCAGGAAGTCGCCCTGCAGCACGTCCACGAGGTTCTGCAGCCCGACGAACGTGCGTCCGGGCAGCACGAGGCTCTGCTCGAAGAACGCCGTGACCAGTGCCGCGATGAGCGGGTAGAGCACGACGCCGGCCAGCAGCGCGACGCCCGGCAGGAGCAGGAGGACGGCGAACTGTCCGTCGCTGAGCCGTCGTGGTGTCGTCTGTGAGTTTCTGTGTTCAAGAGTGTGAGTTTGTGAACTCGTCATGTCCACGTCCCTGTGGGTCAACCTCGGCAACGAGGGTGATGAGCTGGTGTCCGCGACACACTCTGGCCGATCTTGGCCGATCTGGTCAAACTCCTGCGGTCTCGGTGCGGTAACAACTTGGCCCGCGAGTGAACAGATCGGAACACAACATCACACAACAGTGAACACGCGAGAGGCCCGCGAGCCCCCCGGGGGGGGGGCGCGGGGGCCCCCCGGGGGGGGGGCGGGGGGGGGCCGCAGGCGGGGTACGGCACCCGCTCGGGCCGGGGCGCCTGGCGCCAACGCGCCCCCGGCGCCCACGCCGGCCGCGGCCGGGAGGAAGCGTCGGCGGCCGAGGCCGGCGGTGGGCGATGGCGTTCTCGTCCGTCGTGCATGTGCGCTCCTCGTGCTCGTGCGGCAGGGCCCCGTCCTCCGGGTGCGCCCGACGGTAGGG
>NZ_JBHTVC010000017.1:0-82557 GCF_042793275.1 Isoptericola sp. NPDC056578 | reverse complement strand
CGCGAGAAGCGTCCGGGGGCGACGTCGTCCAGGGGACGCGCGGTCGTGCCGGCGCGTCAGGTGGCGCTCGGGTCCCCGGTGGCCGCGATGGCGTTCCCGGGCGCGCCCGGCGCCGCGCCGCCGGCGACGGCGGTCGGGTTGCCGATGCCGGGACCGGCCGCGGTGACGCCCGACGTCCGGCCGCTGAGGTAGCGGGACAGCCAGCGGGCCACGGCGGTCAGCGCCCAGTTGATGACGATGAAGATCAGCGCCGCGACCGTCAGCGTCTGCAGGTTGTTGCTGTTGCCGTTGCCGAAGATCTGCGCCGCCCGCAGCAGCTCGTTGTAGGTGATGATCTGGCCGAGCGCGGTGTCCTTGAGGACCACCACGAGCTGGGACACCAGGGCCGGCAGCATCGCGATGAGGGCCTGGGGGAGCTGGATCGACCGCAGCACCTGCCCGCCCGTGAGGCCGACCGCGAGGCCGGCCTCCGACTGGCCCTTCGGCAGGTTGCCGACGCCCGCCCGGACGAGCTCCGCGATGACGGAGCCGTTGTAGAGGACGAGGGCGATCACGACGGCGAGGAAGGCCGGGTCGTCGCTGATCCGGTTGAACCCGAACAGCAGCCAGAAGAAGACCATCATGAGCAGCACCGGCACGGCGCGGAAGAACTCCACGACCACGCCGCTGACCCAGCGGACGGCGCGCACGCGCGCGAGGCGCCCAGACCCGAAGATGAGGCCGAAGACCACCGCGCCGACGATGGCGAACCCCGCGGCGCGCAGCGTGTTCTGCAGGCCCGGGATGAAGTAGTTCTGCCAGGCGCTGGAGGTGAAGATCGGCTCCCACAACGCTGCGGCGAACTGGCCCTTGGCGGCGAGCTGGGCCACGACGAGCGCGGCGATGCCGAGCACGACGAGCGCACCCACGACGTTGCCGAGCACGATGAACCGGCGCGCCCGGGGGCCGGGCGCGTCGAAGAGGACGGAATGCTGAGAGCTCATCGACGCACCGCCAGTCGGTTCGAGAGATAGGTGGTGAGCAGGCCGATGGGGATCACGAGCACCGCGAATCCGATCGCGAAGATCATGAAGATCGCGTAGATGTAGTTCGCGTTGCTCTCGATCATCTCCCGCATGAGGGTCGAGGTCTCCGTGGAGACGCTCACCGCCACCGCGACCGTCGAGTTCTTCAGCAGGGCGATCAAGGTGTTCCCGAGGGGCGCGATCGCGCCCCGGAACGCCTGCGGCAGGATGATCAGCCGGGCGGCGGGCAGGAACGACAGCCCGATCGCGCGGGCGGCCTCCGCCTGGCCCAGCGGGACGGTGTTGACGCCCGAACGGATCGCCTCGCACACGAACGCGGCGTGGTAGACCGTCAGGCCGATGACGCCGAACCGGAAGAAGTTCTGCGCGAAGTCGTCGGACAACGTGATCTGCAGCTGCGTCCAGACCGCGAGGAACAGGAACGTCATGATCACGGTCAGCGGCGTGTTGCGCAGGATGTTCACGTAGGCCGCGCCGGCCCACTGCAGGCTCGCGATGGGCGAGATCCGCATGAGCGCGAGCACGGTGCCGAGGATCAGCGAGAAGATCGCCGCCCAGAACGTCAGCTGGATGTTGACCCAGAACGCGCCGGGCACGTCGTAGAGCGCGAAGAGCTCGCCGATCTGGGACAGGAAGTCACCCACGGTGTGTCAGCCTCCCGGAGGGTGGTGTGCGGGCGGAGCCGCGGTGGACGGGCTGGTGATCGACGAACGAGGGGAGCGGCGCGGCGGCGCCGCTCCCCTCGTGCCGATCGGACGGTCGGACGGCCTCGTCAGGCGCAGGCGTCCGGCGTCGGCGGGTTGAGGTCGGCGTTGGGCGTGTACCCGGTGCCCTCGGTGTTCGCCTGGACGGCCTTCTCCCACGACCCGTCGTCGATCATCGACGTGATGGCCGCGTTGATGTCCTCGCAGGTGTCGTTGTCCTGGGGCAGGCCGACGCCGTAGTTCTCCTCGGAGAACGGGTTGCCGACGACCTTCACCTTGCCCTTGTTGGCGGGCTGGGCGGCCAGGCCGGCGAGGATGATGTCGTCCGTCGTCACGGCGTCGACCTGGCCGGCCGTGAGCGCGGTGACGCACTCGGCGTAGCCCGGGCGCTCGACGAGCTGCACGTCGGTCGCGTACTCGTCCTTGATGCGCTGCGCCGACGTCGAGCCGGTCACGGAGCAGAGGTTCTTGCCCTTCAGCGACTCCGGGCCGGTGATGTCGGTGTTGTCCTCGGCGACGAGGAGGTCCTGGCCGGCGATGAAGTACGGACCCGCGAACGCGACCTGCTCCTTGCGCTCGTCGGTGATGGAGTAGGTCGCGAAGATCATGTCGACCTGGCCGGTCTGCAGCATCGTCTCGCGGTTGGCCGACGGCGCCTCGACCCACTCGATCTGGTCCTCGGAGTAGCCGAGCTTCTCCGCGACGTACCGGGCGACGTCGGTGTCGAAGCCGGTGTACTCGCTGCCGTCCTGGTAGCCCAGGCCCGGCTGGTCGAACTTGATGCCGATCTTGATGGAGTCGCCGCCCCCGGCGCCGCCGGTCTCCTCGCCGTCGCCACCGCCGCCCCCGACCTCGCCGCCGCCGCAGGCGGCGAGCGTGAGTGCGGTCAGTGCGGCGAGCGCGGCGGCCCCTGCGTGTCGTGTGCGCATCGTTCTTACCCTTCGTTGTGGTCGCCCGTACGGGCCGGGGACGCCGATGTCAGGTCCCGGACCGCGCGGCCGGCGGGGGTTCCCGCCCTGTGCGTGGGTGTGGTCAGGTCAGTGGGAGAGGATCTTGGACAGGAAGTCCTTCGCCCGGTCGCTCTTGGGCGCGGTGAAGAACTCCTCGGGCGTGGCCTCCTCGACGATCTGGCCGTCGGCCATGAAGACGACGCGGTTCGCGGCCTTGCGGGCGAAACCCATCTCGTGCGTGACGACGATCATCGTCATGCCCTCCTTCGCGAGGGCGACCATGACGTCCAGGACCTCGTTGATCATCTCCGGGTCGAGCGCCGAGGTGGGCTCGTCGAAGAGCATCACCTTGGGCTTCATCGCCAGCGCCCGGGCGATGGCGACGCGCTGCTGCTGCCCGCCGGAGAGCTGGGCGGGCATCTTCTGGGCCTGGTTCTTGACCCCGACCCGGTCGAGCAGCTCGAGAGCGCGCTCCTTCGCAGCGCCCGTGCGCTCCTTGCGGACCTTGACCGGCCCGAGCGTGACGTTCTCCAGGATCGTCTTGTGCGCGAAGAGGTTGAACGCCTGGAACACCATGCCGACGTCGGCCCGCAGCTTCGCGAGGGCCTTGCCCTCCTCCGGCAGGGGCTGCCCGTCGATGTGGATCTCCCCGGAGTCGATCGTCTCGAGCCGGTTGATCGCCCGGCACAGGGTCGACTTCCCGGAGCCCGACGGGCCGATGACCACGAGCACCTCGCCCTTGCGCACGGTGAGGTCGATGTCCTGCAGCACGTGCAGCTCGCCGAAGTGCTTGTTGACGTTCTTCAGCTCGACGAGCGGCGCGCCGAGGGAGGACGACGTCTCGGCAGGGTCGGTCGTCGTGGTCGCATCGCCGTGATCCATCTCTCGAACCTATCCACTCGGTGTTTCCGCGACCAGCACCGGGTTGTCCGGTTCCGCAACGGTTCAGTAACAGTGCACACGCGGTGTGCGCGGTCCGAGTCCCTGCGGCGGAGGCCGCGTGTCTCGAGCGTCGCGGGTCGGACGTCGTGGGGCGACGTCGTCGAGCGGTGCTCTCGAGCGATGGGGTGGGTCACCTCGTCGGGGCCCGGCCGTCGGGCACCGTACCCTAGATGCGATGTCCAGTACCACGCAGAGCCCCGCCGTGTCGGCCCGTCCCACGGACGTGTCGCCCGTCCAGCGCACCTATCTCGTGCGCACCCTGGGCTGCCAGATGAACGTGCACGACTCGGAGCACATGGCCGGCATGCTCGAGCAGGCCGGCTACTCGCGTGCCACCGCCGCCGACGAGGCGGCGAGCCGTGCCGACGTCGTGGTGATCAACACCTGCGCGGTGCGCGAGAACGCCGCGACCCGGCTCTACGGGAACCTCGGGCAGCTCGCCGGGATCAAGGCGGACCGGCCGGGGATGCAGATCGCCGTGGGCGGCTGCCTCGCGCAGAAGGACCGCGGCGAGATCGTGTCCAAGGCCCCGTGGGTGGACGTCGTCTTCGGCACGCACAACCTGGACGCGCTGCCGGTCCTCCTCGAGCGGGCCCGGCACAACGCCGAGGCGCAGGTGGAGATCGCGGAGTCGCTGCAGGTCTTCCCCTCGACGCTGCCCACGCGACGCGAGTCCGTCTACGCGGGCTGGGTCTCGATCTCGGTCGGCTGCAACAACACGTGCACGTTCTGCATCGTGCCGCACCTGCGCGGCAAGGAGCGCGACCGCCGGCCGGGGGAGGTCCTGGCCGAGGTCGAGGCGCTCGTGGCCGCCGGCGCCGTCGAGGTCACCCTGCTGGGCCAGAACGTCAACAGCTACGGCGTCGAGTTCGGCGACCGCGGTGCGTTCGCGAAGCTGCTGCGCGCCTGCGGGACCATCGAGGGGCTGGAGCGGGTGCGCTTCACGTCCCCGCACCCGGCGGCGTTCACCGACGACGTGATCGCGGCGATGGCCGAGACGCCGAACGTCATGCCCAGCCTGCACATGCCGCTGCAGTCCGGCTCGGACCGCGTGCTGCGAGCCATGCGCCGGTCGTACCGGTCGGCCAGGTTCCTCGGCATCCTCGACCGCGTGCGCGACGCCATGCCGGACGCCGCGATCACGACCGACATCATCGTGGGCTTCCCGGGGGAGACCGAGGAGGACTTCCGCGAGACGCTGCGCGTCGTGGAGGCCTCGCGGTTCAGCTCGGCGTTCATGTTCCAGTACTCGCCGCGCCCCGGCACGCCGGCCGCGACCATGGACGAGCAGCTGCCCAAGGAGGTCGTGCAGGAGCGGTTCGAGCGCCTGCTGGCCCTCCAGGAGCGCATCGCCGGCGAGGAGGCCGCGCGCCAGGTCGGGCGCACGCTCGACGTGCTCGTCTCCGAGGGGGCGGGGAAGAAGGACGGCGCCACGCACCGGCTCTCCGGCCGGGCCCCCGACAACCGGCTCGTGCACCTCGCGCTGCCCACCGCCCTGCTCGACGACGTCGCCGCCGGGGCCGAGGGCCTCGCCGGGGCGCCCACGTCCCTCGACGACCCCCGGCTCGCCGACGCCGCGTCGCTCGACCCGCGCCTGCCGCGGCCGGGCGACGTCGTGACCGTGGGGGTCACGCGGTCGGCCCCGCACTTCCTCGTCGCCGACGCGGTGCTCGACGGCGGCGCGTACGCCGTGCGCCGCACCCGGTCGGGCGACGCGTGGGCGCAGCGGGAGACGGCGCGCCTCGGCGGGGGCGAGGACGAGCACTCCCACGGCGCGGCGCCGTCCTCGGGCCCGGTCGTGCTCGGGATGCCCTCGCTCCGGGGCTGACCGGCGGCCCGTGGGGCCTCCGGTGGGTGGGCGTCCGGCCGGTCAGGCCTGGTCGTCGAGCCCCGACCCGCCGGGCGTCATCGCGCCCACGGTGCTGAAGAACTGCGACGACGTGACGAGGCCGCACGACACCGTGGCGGCGAGCTGCTCGTCCGTCGCGCCGTGCTCGAAGTCCACCGACACCTCGGCGTAGAGCGCGAGCCCCTCGCCCTCCGCCCGTGCGTACACCTTGGGCCACACCCGCTCGCGGTTCCAGTCGTTCACGGCCTGCAGCACCGCCAGCCGGGCGCCCTCGGGCACCGTCCCGGCCCAGCGGCCGCGCACCTGCAGGATCTCGTCGTGGTCGCCGAGCAGCAGGAACCAGAACCGGTTGCCGTCCCAGGTGCCCGTCACGTCGCCGTCGTCGTCCGTGCGGAACCGGTAGCCGCGGCGGGACAGGTCGTCCGCGACACGGGCGTGGGACAGGGGCCTCGGTGCCGTGCCGCGCGGGCGCGAGGGCGCGCGTTCCCCGCGGGCGGCCACGCGAGCGCCGGCGTCCTGCACGGCACGACCGACCGCGTCAGCCGCACGCCGGACGCCGCCGAGCAGGCGGCGGGCGGTGCCGCCGGACCGGGCGGTGCCGGTCACGATCCGTCCCTCAGGGGGTCGCGGAACGTCGTGTCGAGGTGCTCGAAGAACATCGACCCCGTACTGAGGCCGCACTGCAGCAGCTGGTCGAGCTGCGCCTCGCCGACCGCGCTGCCCACGTCCACCGTGACCTCGGCGCACACCACGACGGAGCCGTCGTCGCGTACGCGCACGTACGTCTTGGGCCAGATCCGCTCGGCGTTCCACTCGTTGCAGAGCTCGAGGATCTCGCCGAGGCGGTCGATGCTGAGGTCCCGGTGCCACTGGCCGCGGACCTGGAGCACCTCCGACCGCTCGCCGAGCACGAGGAAGTAGAAGAGCCAGCCGTGCCAGAGCCCGCCGACGTCACCGTCGGAGTCGACGAAGTAGGAGAACCCGGACCGTTCCAGCCAGTCCGTCACGCGGTCGCGCGACAACGGGGCCAGCGCGTCGTCCGCGCCGACGTGGTCGGCGAGCAGACCCTCGATCCGGTCGTGGAGCTCGTCGTCCCGAAGGTCGCCCACGAGCTCGTCCTCCCGGCCGACGGAGGTCGGCCGGATCCTGCTTGCCCGGCGTGAACCGAAGAACCTCACCCGTCCACGCTACACGCCGGGACCCGAGGCGGGGCTCGTGCACCGAGGGCCGGACGGCGTAGGGGCGCCGGCCCGCGACGGCTGCCGGGGCGGCGGGAGGGGCCGAGGGTAGGTTGGGCGCGTGCCAGCCCGTGCCGTCGTCCTGCCCGGAACGTCCCTGCTCGTGCCCGGTGCCGGCGGCGGCGCCGACCTCCTCGGCGACGTCCGTGTCGTGGTGGCGGGCGCCCTCGACCGACTGGTGGCCGCGTCCGTCGCCCTGGCACCGCCGGGCGGGGACGGTGACGCACCTCTCGTGGTGCTGGCCCCCGTCCCTCGGGGAGCGAGCGGCGGGTTCGGCCGGCGGCGGCCCTCCCTCGCGGGGGCGGGCATCGCCGACCGCTGGGTGCCCGACGTCGCCGCGTGGGCCGGAGCGGACCCGGCCCCCGTCCCGCCCGCGCACGTCCCGGCATCGGTGGCGCTGCTCGCGCTGCGCGCGGCGGCGCGACGGGCGGGGCACGACGGGCCGCCGGACGTCGTGGTGCTCGAGGTGTCCGACGCCGCCGAGGTGCCGGCCGAGGCCGTCACCGCGCTGCGCCGCGCCCCCGCGGTCGTCGTCGCGGGGGGTGCGGCGCCCGGGACCCCGGGCGCCGCGGCGGTGCCCGACCCGGCACCCGACCCGGCCCCCGGCCCGGCACCTGGCCCGGTGTCGGGCGGCCCCGTGCTCCTCGCCCCGGCGGTCGCGGCCCTGCTGGACGTCGCCGCCGCGCCGGGGCGGTGGTCGTGGCGCGTGACGACCGTCCCCGGCGGGCACGAACACCTGCCGGCGTCCTACGGGGTCGCCGAGGGCAGCGCGGGCTGACCTGCGCGTCAGGGCACGAGCGACGCGGCGACCGCGTCGGCCTCCTCGGTGCGACCCAGACCCCGGAGCGTCCCGACGAGCTCGTCCGCGACGGAGGCCAGGTCGGCTCGCGCGCCCGTCGCCGCGAGGCCCTCCAGGGCCGCGCGCAGCGGGTCCACCGCCGCGGTGGCGTCGCCCGCGGCCCGCAGCGCGCTGCCCGCGAGCCAGAACGCGTGGGCGGCGTCGAAGGGCAGGCCTGCGCGGCCGAACTCCTCGGCCACCGACTCCGCCTGGCGCGCCGCCTCGGCGTGCCGCCCGGCGGTCGCGAGGAGGCGGGCGTGCACGTCGCGCAGCTGTCGCTCCTCGGCCGCGACGAAGGCCGCGCGGCGGGCGGCGAGCTCCTCCGACATCGCGGGCGTCGGGGCATCGGGGACCCCGCGCGTGGCGCGCGCGACGTCGTCGTGCACCCGTTCGACGGCGGCGAGGGCGGCGTCGACGTCGCCGGCGCGCGCCTGGGCCGCGGCGGCGGCCCGGACCACGGGGCCGACGTGGGACGGGTCGGTCCCCGCGGCCCGGAGCAGGCCGACGGCCCGCGCGAACGCGGGCACCGCGCCCTCGTCGTCGCCGAGCGTGGCGGCGACCTGTGCGGCCTCCGCCAGGGCGAAGCCCGCGTCCTCGAGCCGTCCGGCCTCCTCCGCCAGGCGGGCGGCGGTGAGGTAGGCCGCGGACGCCTCGACAGGATCCGGCTCGCCCTCGGCACGCGCGAGGGCGGCGCCGACGGGGTCGGCGTCGAGGCGAGGGCCCGTCACGCCGGCGAGGTCGACCCCGGCGGGAGAGGCGGCGTCGGCCCCTGCGAGGGACGTCGCGAGCGCGTCGGGCATCGTGTCAGGGATCGTGTCGGGCGTCGCGCCCGGGACGGCGGCCGCGCGCTCGGCGGCCGCGAGCACCCCGAGCTCGACGGGCAGGCGCCGGGCCTGGCGCGCCCACGCGGCGTCGAGCAGCCGGGCGTGCCGGTCCGTGCCGTGCCGGGCGTCGAAGGCGCGGGCGATCGGCGCGATCTCGGCGCGGGCCCACGTGTCGAGCTCGGCGACCGTGCGCGCCGGGACCGCGGCGAGGTCGACGGGCGTGTCGGCGTGCGTCTCGCGCAGCACCCCGGTGGCGACCGCGACATGGGTGAGCACGGCGAGCCGCTCGCCCGGCGAGTCGGACACCGTGAGGTGCTCGGGGTAGGTGTGCAGCAGGCGCAGGGCGCGCTCGGGGTGCCCGGTCCGCGCGAGGAACTCCACGTGGCGGGAGGCGGCGACCTCCTTCGAGACGGCGGCGTCGAGATGGCTCGTCGCGCTGCGGTGCACGGCGGCGGCGCCCGAGGCGTCGCCCAGGTCCAGCAGGAGCAGCTCCAGCAGGGACTCCATCCCCGCGGGCTCGTCGCCGCAGGTGGCGCCCGACGCGACGGCGGCGCTCACGACGTCGGCAGCCTCGCGCACGCGACCGGTCTCGGCGAGGTACTCCGCCTGGCCGGCGGGCAGGCAGGCGGCGCAGTCCGAGAAGGAGTCGCGGGGCGTCGTGATCCAGGTGCGGTACGCCTCCTCGGTGCCGGGGGCACCCTGGGCACGGAGCCAGGCGAACCGTTCGCCGGCGACCGCGCTGGTCCCGTTCCCGGCGAGGGCGTACCGGCGCTCCATGTCGTCGAGCGTCGCGTCGAGCTGCGCGGTCGGGACGGACGGGAAGCGCGCGAGGAGGCCCACCATCCACTTGAACGACCAGAACAGGGAGTGGGTGTCGCTGCCGTCGAACAGCTCGGGGTGGGAGTCCCACCAGCGCAGCAGCTGCGTGAACGGCAGGAACGCCTTCTCCGCCTCGGGCGTCGAGGTGTAGGAGTCCACCAGCGCGAACAGGGCGTAGGCGCGCGCCTCGTCCGGGCCCTCCGCGGTGATGCGGGCGGCCTCCTGCTCCGCGGCGGCGCTGCGCGCGACGCCGTACGGCATGCTCATGATCGTCGAGACGGCGCGGTTCGCCTCGTCCAGGGTGCGGGTCATCGGGCGTCGTCCTCGGTGTCGGTCGTGCGGGCGTCGGGCAGGGCGCGCTCCAGGAGGGTGCGCAGGGCGTCGTCGAGCAGGCCGGCCTCGGCGCCCGCCAGGGGCCGGCCCGATGCGAGCAGCGCGGTGACGTAGAGCGAGCGGGCGCCCGCGGTGCGGACCGGGGCGTCGCCGGCCGCGAGCAGCGCGCGGACGGTCGGGTTGGCGTCGTTGAGCACCAGCCGGCGGGCGCGGGCCGGGCCGGTGAGGCCGGCGAGCACGGCGCCCCACACGTCCGTGTCGTCGTCGACGGGGGCGGCGGCCTCGCGGGCCTGGCGGGCGTGCTCGCCGTCCCGGTCCGTCAGCAGCATGGCCGGGACCTCGGTCGGGGAGAAGACGCGCAGCTGGACGTCGCAGTCCTGGTCGGCGAGGTCGTCGCCCAGGGCGGCGAGCGCGTCGGTCACCTCGAGCTCGCGCAACGGCTCCACCTCGCCCAGCACGGCCTCGAGGTCGCCCGGCACCACGGGGGAGAGGTGCCACTGCGGCCGCCGCCGGGCGACGCGGGCGAGGAGGTCGGCGTCGTAGACGTACCCCGCGTTGAGCACCGGCAGGCCCTGGGCCGCGGCGACCGCGGCCACCCGGCGGTACTCCTCGACGCTGGTGGTCCACAGCACCCGCGCGGGGGCCTCCCCGTCGGCGGGCTCGGCCAGGTCGGCGAGGGTGTGCGTGCCGACGGTGGTCTCGAACGGCAGCACGCGGGCGGCCAGGTCGAGCATGGCGTCGTCCTGCACGGCCAGGGCACGGACGGCGAGGTGGTGCGTGGACAGGAAGGACCGCGCCAGCGGCGACGGCTCCGCGAGGGTGTCGAGCGTCCAGGCGCGGACCTGCTCGCCCAGCGCCTCGCGGGTGGCGAAGAGGACGTCGTCCTCGAACAGCCCCTCGCGCGAGGCCGTCGGCCGCAGGGCGGACGCGTCGACGACGCAGCGCACGAAGAACGCCCACTCGGGCAGGAGGCTCTCGACGCCCGTGCCGAGCAGCATGCGCTTGAGCGACACCCGGTGGTGCGCGGCCGTCGTGGGTGCCACGGCGGCGGGGAGCACGAACGCGACCCCGGTGAGACCGGCGACGGGCAGGTCGAGGTCGATGTGGGCCAGCGGCGTGAAGCCGAGGGTGCGCTCGCAGTACGCGGCCAGCGCCCGCGCGCGATCGGCGTCGTCCGCGTGGTGGGCGCGCCAGGGCAGCTCGTCGCCGCTGAGGCGCCGCCGCACCGTGCCGCCGTCCTCCAGGCGCACCTCGACCGACACGTCCACGGGGAGCAGCCCGCCGAAGTCGGCGGCGAGGGCCGCCACGGTGTCGGGCTCGAGCCAGTGCTCGGCGTCGCGCAGCGGGCGCAGCCGCACGACGCTCCCGGGCGCGGGGGGCACGGGGGGCGCGGTCGGGTCGGTCGGGTCGAGCTCCGTGAGCTCGTAGCGGCCGTCGGCGTACCCGCGCCACCGCACCGGCGCGGCCTGCGGGTCGCGCGCCGAGCGCGACACGAGGTCGATCTCGTCGGCGACCATGAACGCCGACAGCAGGCCGATCCCGAACTGGCCGAGGAACTCCTCGCGCCCCCCGACGAACCCGGTGCCGAGGTCGTCCGCCGACGGGCCGTCGTCGCGCTTCGAGCTGCGGCCGATGGTGGCGAGCAGGTCGCGGGCCTCGTCGGCGGTGAGGCCGACGCCCGTGTCGTGCACCTCGAGCCCGCCGTCGTCGAGCGGGCGCAGCAGCACGCGCGCGGGCGCGTCGGCGTCCAGGGCGCGGCGTGCGGTGATCGCGTCCACGCCGTTCTGCAGCAGCTCGCGCAGGTAGACGCGCGGGCTCGAGTACAGGTGCCGGCTGAGCAGCTCGACCAGGCCGCGCAGGTCGACCTGGAAGGCGTCGGTGCCGCTGGTCACCGGGCGTCGCCCGCCGTGGGCCGTGCTGCTTCCTGTGCCGCCCCCTGCGTGCCCTCGGCCGCGGGGAAGCGCTCGTCCAGCATCTCGAAGAAGGACAGGCCCGTCGCGAGGCCGCAGTCGACGATCCGCTCGAGCTGCTCGTCGTTCGCGCCGCTGCGCAGGTCGGTCGCCACCTCGGCGTAGACCACGACGGCCGACCCGTCGTCCTCCGGCCGGGCGAAGACCTTCGGCCAGATGCGCCCGACGTTCCACTCGTTGAGGAGCGCCGTGAGCGGCTCCAGCTCGGCGACCGGGAGCGTGCGGCTCCACCGGCCGCGGATCTGCAGGATCCCGTTCGGCTCCCCGACCAGCAGGAAGTAGAACGTGTTCTCGTCCCAGACGCCGCCGAGGTCGCCGTCGTCGTCGATCCCGAAGTACCACTCGCGGCGGGTCATCAGCGACTCGAGCCGCTCCCGGGTGAGCGGGGCGGGTGCGGCGGGCGCCGCGACGGTGGGCTTGGTGAAGAAGGCCATGGGTCCTCGTCCTGTGCGGGATCCCGGGCGCACGCGTGGTCGCGCCGGGCATCGTTGGGTGGCGAAGGACACCCTAACCAGGCGGTCCGACAGCGCGCCGACGGCGGGCTAGGGTCGTGGGCGTGACCGCACCGCCCCCCATCACGAGCCCGTCCGGGAGCCTGTCCGGCACGGGCGTGGTCGTCGCCGTCGTCGGCCCCACGGCGACGGGCAAGTCGGACCTGGCGCTCGACCTGGCGCAGGCACTGTCCCCGGGCGGCGCCGGTGACGTCCAGCGCGGGACGGCCGCCGCCGAGATCGTGGGCGCCGACGCGTTCCAGCTCTACCGCGGCATGGACGTCGGGACGGCGAAGGTGCCGGTCGGCGAGCGGCGCGGCATCGTGCACCACCAGCTCGACGTCCTGGACCCGCTCGAGGACGCGTCGGTGGCGCGCTACCAGGAGGCCGCGCGCGCCGACCTGGACGCGATCTCCGGTCGCGGGGCGCGGGCGGTCGTCGTGGGCGGCTCCGGCCTCTACGTGCGCGCGCTGCTCGACCACATGGACTTCCCCGGCACCGACCCGCACGTGCGGGCCCGCCTCGAGGGCCGCGCCGAGCGCGAGGGCCGCCGGGCGCTGCACGACGAGCTCGCCCGTCTCGACCCCGACGCGGCGACGTCGATCGGCCCGCACAACACCCGCCGGATCGTGCGCGCGCTCGAGGTCATCGAGCTCACCGGGCGCCCGTACACCGCCAACCTGCCGCGCCAGGAGCACGTCCGCCCGGCCGTGCAGATCGGGCTGGACTGCGACCGCGAGGTGCTCGACGCCCGTGTCGCGGGCCGGGTGGAGCGCATGTGGGACGAGGGGCTCGTCGAGGAGGTGCGGTCGCTCGCCTCGCCCGAGCAGGGCGGGACGGGGGCGGGCCTGGGCACCACGGCGGCCCGCGCCGTCGGCTACGCCGAGCTGCTCGCGTGCTGGCGCGGGGAGCTCACCCTCGACGGCGCGCGCGAGGCGATCGTCGCGAACACCCGCCGTCTGGCGCGCAAGCAGATGGGCTGGTTCGGCCGGGACCCGCGCGTGCGCTGGCTCGACGCGGGGTCGCCCGACCTGCTCGACGAGGCGCTCGCGGTGGTGCGCGCCGCCGACGCCGGGCGGCTGCCCGCGGCGGGGACGGTGCCCGTGCGCCGTAGTCTGGGCTCATGACGCTGCGCTTCACCAAGGGTCACGGCACCCAGAACGACTTCGTGCTGCTGGCCGACACCCGGGGGGACCTCGAGCTCACCCCGGACCAGGTGCGGCGGCTGGCCGACCGCCGCGCCGGGATCGGCGGCGACGGTGTCATCCGCCTCGCGCCCACCGCGGCCGTCGCGCGCGCCGGCGAGGCGGTCGCCGACCGGGTGCTCGCCGAGGAGCCCGCGGCGATCTGGTTCATGGACTACCGCAACGCGGACGGCTCGGTCGCCCAGATGTGCGGCAACGGCGTGCGCGTCTTCACGGCCTTCGCCGAGCAGCTCGGCCTCGCGGACCTCGACGACGGTCACGAGCTCGCGCTCGGCACCCGGGCCGGCGTGCGCCGGGTCCGCAAGGAGCCCGGCGGCTGGTACGCCGTGGACATGGGCTCCTGGGCGCTGCCCGGCGGGGACGCCGCGGCGTCGCGCGGCGCGGACGCCGCCGTGCTGGTGCGGGGCTGGGACACCCCGCGCCCGGCCCTGAGCGTCGACCTGGGCAACCCGCACACCGTCGTCGCCCTCGCGCGGGCCTCCGAGCTCGCCGAGGCCGACCTGACGCGGGCGCCCGAGGTCGACCCGGTGCCCCCGGAGGGCACGAACGTCGAGCTGGTCGTGCCGCTCGCGGAGACGGTGGACCCCGACGGACGGGCCGTCGGGCACGTGCGGATGCGCGTGCACGAGCGCGGCGTGGGCGAGACGCAGTCCTGCGGTACCGGGGCCTGCGCCGCGGCGCTCGCGGTGCGCACGTGGGCCGCGGCGGGTGCCGACGGCCCCGTGCCCGACGTCTGGGAGGTCGAGGTGCCCGGCGGGCTCGTGCGCGTCCGGCTGCTCGACGGTGGCCACGTCGAGCTCGCCGGCCCCGCGGAGCTGGTGTTCAGCGGCGAGACGGAGCTCGCGGAGCTCTGAGCGAGGGCCGCCGCCCCGGTCGGCGTCAGTCGACGCGGAGCACGCGGAAGCCCTTGGACGACGCCGCACGCTCGACGCCGCGGCCCAGCTCGGCCTCGATCCAGCGGGCCAGCGAGTCGGACCCCAGGTTCTTCTGCACCACGAGCCACGCCTCGCCGTCCGGGGCGAGCCGGGGGAGCCAGGCGCGCAGCAGGTCGTGCAGCACGGCCTTGCCGACCCGGATCGGCGGGTTCGACCAGATCGCGGCGAACCGCACGTCGTCCGGCACGTCCTCGGCGCGCACGGCCCGCACGTTCTCCAGGCCGAGGCGCGCCGCCGTCGAGCGGAGCAGGTCGAGCGCCCGCTCGTTGACGTCCACGGCCCACACGGTGGCGCCCGGGGAGGCGAGGGCCAGGGAGAGGGCGATCGGCCCCCAGCCGCAGCCGAGGTCGAGCAGGTCGCCGGCGGCGGGCGGGGCCGGTGCCTCGCGCAGCAGCACCCGCGTCCCCTTGTCGACGCCGCCGGGGGAGAAGACCCCGGACGCGACGTCCACCTCGAGCTCCCGCCCGGCGAGCTCGACGACGGCGCGACGGCGCTCGGCGGCCGAGGCCGGCTGCGCGGTGAAGTAGTGGTCGGGCTCGTCGCTCACCCGGCGATCCTAGGTCGCCGCCGCCCGACCCGGAGAAACCCGACCCGCGGCGGCACTACCGCGCCGTGCCGTCCGGCACCCCGGCGGCACCGCCGCCCGGTGAAAAACCCTCCGCCGGGACTGTCTCGCGTGGGACCCTTGTTGTATCCCTACGGCGGCCGGACCGCCGACCCCGACCCGAGAGGCACACCTTGACCGACACCCCGACCAACCCCGACACCCCGCAGACCGACGAGACCGCCGGGGCACCCGACGCCGAGACCTCGGCGGACGCGCGTCGCGAGGCCGAGCGCGACGCCCAGGCGATCGCGCAGGACGTCGTCGCCCGGGTGCTCGCACGGGCCGGGACGGCGCGGTCCGAGGGCGCCACGGTGCACACCGCCCACGACGGCGCCCAGCTCGACCTCGAGGAGCGCATCTCGCTGCGCCGCGTCGCCGGGCTCTCCACGGAGCTCGAGGACGTCACCGAGGTCGAGTACCGGCAGCTGCGCCTGGAGCGCGTCGTGCTCGTCGGCCTGTACTCCGGCGGCGAGGCCGCCGCCCGCGACGCGGAGGTCTCCCTGCGCGAGCTCGCCGCGCTCGCCGAGACCGCCGGCTCGCAGGTCCTCGACGGGCTGCTGCAGCGTCGTCAGAAGCCCGACCCGGGCACGTACCTCGGGTCCGGCAAGGCGGCCGAGCTCGCCGACGTCGTCGCGTCCGTCGGCGCCGACACCGTCGTCGCCGACACCGAGCTGGCCCCCTCCCAGCGCCGCGCGCTGGAGGACATCGTCAAGGTCAAGGTCGTCGACCGCACCGCGCTGATCCTCGACATCTTCGCCCAGCACGCGAAGTCGCGGGAGGGCAAGGCCCAGGTCGAGCTCGCGCAGCTCGAGTACCTCCTGCCGCGCCTGCGCGGCTGGGGCGACTCGATGTCCCGCCAGGCCGGCGGCCAGGTGGGCGGCCAGGGCGCCGGCATGGGCTCCCGTGGCCCCGGTGAGACGAAGATCGAGCTGGACCGCCGGCGCATCCGCAACCGGATGGCCAAGCTGCGCCGCGAGATCGCCGCCATGGCGCCCGGGCGCGAGACCAAGCGCCTCGACCGCAAGCGGCACGGCGTGCCGAACGTGGCGATCGCCGGCTACACCAACGCCGGCAAGTCGTCGCTGCTCAACGCGCTCACCGACGCGGGCGTCCTCGTGGAGAACGCCCTGTTCGCGACGCTGGACCCGACCGTGCGCCGGGCCCGCACCGAGGACGGCCGGCCGTACACGTTCACGGACACCGTCGGGTTCGTGCGGCACCTGCCGCACCAGCTCGTCGAGGCGTTCCGGTCCACGCTCGAGGAGGTGGGCGACGCCGCGCTGCTGCTGCACGTGGTCGACGCCTCCCACCCGGACCCCGAGGGCCAGATCGCCGCGGTGCGCGAGGTGCTCGCCGAGATCCCCGGGATCGCGGACGTGCCCGAGGTCGTCGTGCTCAACAAGGCCGACGTCGCCGACCCGGCGGTGGTCGGCCGGGTGCAGCGTCGGGAGCGGCGCAGCGTCGTGGTGTCCGCGCACTCCGGCGAGGGCATGGCCGAGCTGCGCGAGCTGATCGCGGCCGAGCTGCCCCAGCCGCACGTCGAGATCGACCTGGTCGTCCCGTACTCGCGCGGCGACCTCGTGCACCGCGTGCACGAGGCGGGCGGCACGGTCGCCGAGGAGCACCTGGCCGAGGGCACGCGCCTGCGCGGTCGCGTGGACGAGGCGCTCGCGGCCGAGCTCAAGGACGCCGCCGTCGCGGGCTGACGGCCCGCGGCGGGCCGTGCGCCCGCCGCCGGCGAGGCCCGCGGGGCCGGCGGGGGGTGCCGGCCCGGAACGGTCGGCGGGTCACCCTAGGATCGACGGGTGACCTCCGCCGACGCCCCCGACGCCCCGCAGCTCCTCGACCTCGCGGTGGGGGCCCTCGGCGGCGGACGGCGCGAGGGCCAGCGCCGCATGGCCGAGGCGGTGGCGGAGGCCGTCGACGACGGCCGGCACCTCCTGGTGCAGGCCGGCACGGGCACGGGCAAGTCGCTCGCCTACCTCGTCCCGGCCGTGCGGCACGCGGTCGTCGACGGCAGGCGGGTCATCGTCTCCACCGCCACCCTCGCCCTGCAACGACAGGTGGTCACGCGCGACCTGCCGCTGGTCGCCGAGACCGTGGGGCCCAAGCTGCCCCGCCCTCCCAAGGTCGCCCTGCTCAAGGGCTGGCACAACTACCTGTGCAAGCACAAGGTGACCGGCGGCTACCCGGTCGATGGCGCGACGCTCTTCGACCTCCCGGCCGACCCCGGACCCGGCGAGGGAGCAGGCGCCGAGCAGCACCCGGCGCCCTCGAGGCCGCCCGGAGGATCTCGCCAGGGCGGGCGTCGGGACGACGCCGCCACGCTCGCCGACCACGTACGCCGGCTGCACGCGTGGGCCGACGACACCGACACGGGCGACCGGGACGATCTCGTGCCCGGTGTCCCCGACAGGGCCTGGCGCCAGGTGTCCGTCACGGCCCTGGAGTGCCTGGGGCAGCGGTGCCCGCTCCTCGCGGAGTGCTTCCCCGAGCGGGCCCGCGCGGCGGCCCGGGAGGCCGACGTCGTCGTCACCAACCACGCGATGCTGGGGATCGCCGTCTCGGGGAACCCGGGCGTGCTGCCCGAGCACGACGCCGTCGTGGTCGACGAGGCGCACGAGCTCGCCGAGCGCGTGACGGCCGCGGCGACCGTCGACCTGTCGCTGACGGTCGTGGAGCACGCCGCGCGCCTCGCGCGGCGGCACGGCGGCACCGAGACCGAGGCGCTCGACGCCGCCTCGCAGCGACTGGGCAGCCTGCTCGCCACGGCCCCCGCGGAGCGGTTCCCGCTCGGCCTCCCCGACGACCTGCGCGCCGCGGTCGGCGCGGTGCGCGACGCCGCGCGCGAGCTCCTCACCCGGCTCAAGCCCCAGGGCCCGGGCAAGGGGCAGGAGGCGCCGGACGCCGGCACGAAGATGGCGCAGTCGGCCGTCCTGCAGCTCTTCGAGGTCGCGGAGCGGATGGCGGCGGAGGACACGACGGCGGACGTGCTGTGGTGCTCGCGCCCGCCGGAGAACGCGCCCTGGGCGGGCGACGGCGTCACGCGCCTGCACGCGGCGCCGCTGGCGGTGGCGGGGCTGATCCGCACGCACCTGCTGGGCGAGGCCACGGGAGTCTTCACCTCGGCGACGCTCACCCTCGGCGGCACGTTCGACCCGGTGGCGCGGTCGCTGGGCCTCGCCGGCTCGGGCGGGACGGACGAGACGGCCGACTGGACGGGTCTCGACGTCGGCAGCCCGTTCGACTACCCGCGCCAGGGGATCCTCTACGTCGCGCGGCACCTGCCCGCGCCTGGCCGGGAGCCGACGACCGACGCCCAGCTCGACGAGATCGCCGGGCTGATCGAGGCCGCCGGAGGACGGACCCTCGGGCTGTTCTCGTCCCGCCGGGCGGCGCAGGCCGCGGCCGAGGCGATGCGCGAGCGGCTGGACGTCCCCGTGCTGTGCCAGGGCGACGACCAGCTCCCGACCCTCGTGAAGGCGTTCGCCGACGACCCGGCGACCTGCCTGTTCGGCACCCTCTCGTTGTGGCAGGGCGTCGACGTCCCGGGGCCGAGCTGTCAGCTGGTGCTGGTGGACCGGATCCCGTTCCCGCGCCCGGACGACCCGGTGAAGGCGGCGCGGGCGCGGTCCGTGGAGCAGGCGGGCGGCAACGGGTTCATGCAGGTCTCGGCCACGCACGCCGCGCTGCTGCTGGCGCAGGGCGCCGGCCGGCTCGTGCGCACGGGCGACGACCGAGGGGTCGTGGCCGTTCTCGACCCCCGGCTCGCGACCGCACGCTACGGGTCGTTCCTCACCCGATCCATGCCGGACTTCTGGCCGACCACGGACGGCGAGCTCGTCCGCGCTGCGCTCCGGCGTCTCGACACCTAGCGTGGGGCCGTGGACGAGACACGCAGGACGACCAAGCTCGCGATCGTCGGAGCGGGCGCGGTGGGTTCCACCCTCGCGTACGCGGCGCTGGCCCGGGGCGCGGCCCGGTCCGTCGCCCTCCTGGACGTCAACCGCGCGAAGGTGGAGGCCGAGGTCCTCGACCTGCGGCACGGGGGGATGTTCATCCCTCAGGCCGAGATCGACGGCTCGGACGACGTGGAGGTGTGCCGCGGCGCCGACATCGTCGCGGTGACGGCGGGGGCCAAGCAGAAGCCCGGCCAGAGCCGCCTCGACCTGGCCGAGGCGACGGTAGGCCTCACGCGCTCCGTCCTGCCGGGCCTGCTCGAGGTGGCCCCGGACGCGGTGTTCCTCATGGTCACCAACCCGGTCGACGTCGTCACCTACGCGGCGCAGGAGATCAGCGGCCTGCCCCGGGGCCGGGTGTTCGGCAGCGGGACCGTCCTCGACTCGTCCCGGCTGCGCGACGCGCTGGCCCGCCACTGCGGGGTCGCGGTCGGGAACGTGCACGCGAACATCGCGGGCGAGCACGGCGACTCGGAGATCGTGCTGTGGAGCTCGGCCACGATCGCCGGCGTGCCCCTCCTGGACTGGCGGCCCTTCCGGGGTCGCCCGCCGCTCGACGAGCCGGCCCGGCAGCGCATCGCGACCGACGTCGTCGAGTCGGCCTACCGCGTCATCGCCGGCAAGGGGGCGACCAACTACGCGGTCGGCCTGGCGGCGACCCGGATCATCGAGGCGGTGCTCAACGACGAGCACCGCGTGATGAACGTGTCCTCCCGCCTCGACGACTTCTACGGCATCAGCGACGTCTGCCTGTCGGTGCCGTCCCTCGTCGACCGGCGCGGCGTGGGGGAGACCATCGACACCCCGCTGTCGGACGAGGAGGTCGCCGGGCTGCGTGCGTCGGCCGAGAGCATGCGGGCCGTGCAGCGCCGGCTGGGCTTCTAACCGGACCGGACCGGACGCGGGGCGCCGGGCGGGGCCGGGGCGGAGCGCCGTTCAGAGGCTGCGCAGCACCGCCACGACCCGACCGAGCACCTGCGCCTCGTCTCCCGGGATGGGCGAGTAGGCGGCGTTCTGCGGCAGCAGCCAGGTGTGCCCGCCGGCCTGCTTGAAGGTCTTGACCGTCGCCTCGCCGTCGATCATCGCGGCGACGACCTCGCCGTTCTCGGCGACGGGCTGGCTCCGCACGACCACCCAGTCGCCGTCGCAGATCGCGGCGTCGACCATCGAGTCGCCCGCGACCTTGAGCAGGAACAGGTCCCCGTCGCCGACGACCTGCCGGGGGAGCGGGAAGACGTCCTCGACGACCTGCTCCGCGAGGATGGGACCGCCGGCGGCGATCCGGCCGACCAGCGGGACGTACGACGGTGCCTGGGCCGGCTGCGCGTCGGAGGCGGCGAGCGACCCCGCCACGAACCCGGGCGCCGCGTCGGCGTCGGGGACGGCACCGCCGGTCGCGGGCGACTCGAGGTCGACGACCTCGATCGCGCGCGGCCGGTTGGGGTCACGGCGCAGGTAGCCCTTGCGCTCGAGCGTGGTGAGCTGGTGCTTGACCGAGGAGGGGCTCGCCAGCCCGACGGCCTCGCCGATCTCGCGCATGGTCGGGGGGTAGCCGCGCGCCTCGACGGAGCTGCGGATGGTCTCGAGCACGCGACGCTGGCGGGGCGTGAGGCGGTCGGACGAGGGCGAGAGCTCGCTCACCGACGCCAGCACGGTCGTGGTGGTGCCGGCCGGGACCGTCGACGCGGCCGCCTCCCCGGGGGTCTCGTCCTGGGCTGCCCATGACGTCGCCGTCGTCGTGGACGCCGGGGCCTGGTCCCGTCCGCTGGTCATCGCGTTCTCCGTCCTGCAGGGCGCGGCCCGTGGGCGGGCCGATGAAATCCGACAAACCTTCCATCGCGCTGTCGGCCACTCTAAGCCAGTTCCGGCCCGACATCAAACATCTGTTCGATCAGGTCTCGACCGTGTCGCCCCGACGTGGTACACCTAGTACAGCAGTTCGACGTACAGGTGTTCGACGAACGGGTGTTCGACGACGGATGCTCGACGGAGCGGCCGCCCATCGCGGCACCACGTGGACCGGAGGCAGGACGATGCAGAACGTGCGCAGTACCAGCGACGCTCACGGGTTCCTCGGGCTCGGAGGGCTCCGGCTGACCCGCAGGGGACGGGTGGTGGTCGCGGCACTGGTGCTCCTCGTCCTCGTGGGCGCGGGCCTGGTCGGCCAGCGGGCCGTGGCGGAGGCTCCGGGCGCAGGCGTCGAGGTGCGGCTCCAGACGGTGGCGCCCGGCGACACCCTGTGGCAGTACGCGCAGCAGGTGCGGGACACGGGGGACGACCTGCGCGACGTCGTCGCCGAGCTCCGCGACCTCAACGGGCTGACCTCGGCGGAGCTCCAGACCGGGCAGGTGGTCCTGCTCCCGCTGGACTGACGGCATCGCCGCTCCCAGGGATCCTGCTTGCGCGGACGGTCGCCCGCCGCTTACCTTGACGGGCAGCCGGGCGCCGGTCCGGAGCCGAGCGCAGGAGACCAGCGATGCACTGCCCGTTCTGCCGCCATGCGGACTCACGAGTCGTCGACTCGCGCACCTCCGACGACGGCGCGTCCATCCGTCGCCGGCGCCAGTGCCCCGCGTGCCAGCGTCGGTTCACCACGATCGAGACGGCCAGCCTGTCGGTGGCCAAGCGCTCCGGGGTGACCGAGCCGTTCAGCCGGGACAAGGTGGTGGCGGGCGTGCGCAAGGCGTGCCAGGGCCGGCCGGTGAGCTCCGACGACCTCGCCGTCCTCGCGCAGAAGGTCGAGGAGACCCTGCGGGCCTCCGGTCGGCCGGAGATCGAGGCGAACGAGGTCGGTCTCGCGATCCTCGGGCCGCTGCGCGAGCTGGACGAGGTCGCCTACCTGCGCTTCGCCAGCGTGTATCAGTCCTTCGAGTCCCTGGAGGACTTCGAGACCGCGATCACGTCGCTGCGGGCGGAGCACGAGGCGCGCGGGTCGGCGGCCGACGGCGAGCACGCGGCGGCGGGGCGCGCCGCGACGGACTGAGCCGGACGCGCGTCCGGTCCGCGTGAAATGCCCTGGCGTCCGGTAGGCCGCCGGGGCATGCTGGACGGCACCAGGTGCCACGCGGCCCGCCGCGCGAGCACACCCACCCCGACCGACGACGAGGTGACCGTGATGACGGACGACTCGAGGGCGAAGCCCACCGAGGACACGAAGGCGCGCTTCCGGGAGGCGCTGGAGAAGAAGAACGCCGCCAGCCACCCCACCGCCGGCAAGGACGGCAACACCGGCCTGGGGCCGGGTTCGTAGCCCCCGGGGCGGGTGCACACGAGGTCCCCCCGCAAGTCGGGCTGACCAGACGCACGCCCCCAGCTGCCGGACCACCCCCGATGGGGGCCCCCGGATCCCCGGGGCCGCCCTTCGCGCTTCGTCGGCGCGGTCGCCGTGCCGCGTCAGCCTGCCGCGGGACCGGGCGGGAACTCGGGCCGCTCGAACGCGTCGCGGATGCGCAGGCGGATGGTCGAGTCCATGGCCTGCAGCTTGGCCGACGCGCCACGCTGCGTGACGTCCGAGATGTCGGTCACCACGTAGCCGATCTCACCGCGGGTGGCGAGCATCTGCGCCTCGATGTTGGCGCCGTGGTCGGCGAAGACCTGGTTCACGCGGGCGAGGACACCGGGCACGTTGCGGTGCAGCAGCATGATGCGGCCGACTCCCGTGTGCGCGAGCTGGAGGTTCGGGAGGTTCACCGACAGGGTCGTGGACCCGGTCGACATGAAGTCCCGCAGCTTCTTGGACACGAACTCGCCGATCGCCTCCTGGGCCTCCTCCGTCGAGCCTCCGACGTGCGGGGTGAGGATGACGTTCGGCAGCCCGCGCAGCGGCGACGTGAAGCCGTCGCCGCGCTTCTTCGGCTCGGTCGGGAAGACGTCGACGGCCGCGCCGCCGAGGTGGCCGGAGAGGATGTGCTCCCGCAGCGCCTCGACGTCCACGACGAAGCCGCGCGACAGGTTGAGGAAGACCGCACCGGGCTTCATGCCGGCGAACAGGTCCGCCCCGAAGAGGCCGGCGTTCCCCGGCCGACCGTCCACGTGGATCGTCACCGCGTCGGCCTCGGCGAGCAGCTCCTCGATCGTCTCGACGCGGTGCGCGTTGCCGAGGGCGAGCTTCTCGGCGGTGTCGTAGAAGACGACCCGCATGCCGAGGTTCTCGGCGAGCACCGACAGCTGGGAGCCGATGTTGCCGTAGCCGATGATGCCCAGCGTCCGGCCTCGCACCTCGTGCGAGCCCTCCGCCGTCTTGTCCCAGACGCCGTCGTGCAGCGCCTTGTCGCGCACCGTGAGGCGGCGCGTCAGGGCGATGATCTCCGAGATCGCGAGCTCGACGACGGAGCGCGTGTTCGAGTACGGCGCGTTGAACACGGCGACGCCGTGGGCCGCGGCTGCGTCGAGGTCGATCTGGTTGGTGCCGATGGAGAAGGTGCCGACGGCCTGCAGGCCGGGGACGCTCTGGAGGACCTTGCGGGTCACGGTGGTCTTGGACCGGATGCCGAGGATCTGGAAGTCCTGGAGGGACTCGATCAGCTCGGACTCGTCGAGCGCGCCGGGGCGCGTGACGACCTCGATACCCGCATCACGAAGATTCTGGGCAGCGACGGGGTGGACGTTCTCGAGAAGGAGGGCTCGCAGCACGAGGCCCATGGTGCGCCGTGCGGGCCCGCGCCCACAAACGCGTCTCACCGTTGCGGCGTCACGTCCGGTGTCACGCGGCGGCGAGCTCCACGATGCCGGTGGGCAGGGCGCGCTCGTGCACGACGACGAGGCGCTGGGTGGGGCGGGTCATCGCGACGTACAGGTCCGACGCCCCGCCGGGCCCCTCGGTCACGGCCGCCGGCTCGACGAGCACGACGGCGTCGAACTCCAGCCCCTTGGCCGCGCGCGGGTCGAGCACGCTCACCTGGGCGTCCTCCGGTCGCTGGGCGAGCAGTCGCGCCCCCTCGTCCGCCCCGAGCGCGTCCGGCAGGACGGACTCGACGGCGACCCGGAGCGCCTCGACCTGGTCGGCGGCGGCCACCACGGCCACGCGGCCCGCGCCGTCGGCCCCGACGAAGCTGGCCGCGAGGGAGGCGACCTGGTCCACGACCTCCTGCACCAGCACCGGGCGCGCCGGTCCCGACGGGGTGACGGGGGTGAGCTCCAGCGCGTCGTCGACCTGGCGGGCGGCGGTGAGCGGCGAGACGGGGAGCGCGGCCTCGGCGGCCATCCGCTGCGCGGCGTCCGCGACCGCGGCCGGGGTGCGGTAGGAGACGGTCAGCTCCTCGAGCCGCCAGGAGTCGCCGAGCACCGGGTCGAGCGCGCGGGCCCACGACCGGGCGCCGGCGGGCGACGACGTCTGCGCGACGTCGCCGACGATCGTCATCGAGCGCGTGGGCACGCGGCGCACCAGCATCCGCCACGCCATGGGCGACAGCTCCTGCGCCTCGTCGACGACCACGTGGCCGTACGTCCAGGTGCGGTCCTCCGCGGCGCGCTCCGCCGTCGTCAGCCGCGGCCCCGTGGACTCGAACCGGGAGGCCAGCGTCTCGGCGTCCACCAGCCCGCCGCCCGCGCCGGTGGACTCGAGCACGGACCGGGCGTACTCCAGCTCCGCGGCGCGCTCGGCGGCGCGTGCCCGGGCCTCCGCGCGGGCGATCGAGCCGTCCTCGCCGAGCAGCTCGGCGGCCTCGTCGAGCAGGGGCACGTCGGCCTCGGTCCAGGGCGCGTCCGGGTCGCGACGCAGCGCCGCTCGCTCGCTCGCGGACAGCTCGGGGGCGGCCTCCGCCAGCCGGTGCGGCTTGGCGAAGAGGTCGGCGAGCAGCTTCTCCGGGCTGATCGGGAACCAGGCCAGGTTGAGCGCGACCCGCACGTCCCGGTGGGAGCGCAGGTCCTCGGTGACCATCGCGACGTCCTCGGGAGCGAGCTCGGTGTCGGCCGCGGCGCGGTACTGGTCCACGAGGCGGGCGAGCATGTCGCGGACGAAGGCGGCGCGGGCCTCGTTGTGGGGCTTGTGCGTGCGACGGGCGCGGCCGATCGCGTCGCGCACGTCCCGGCGGCGCACGACGAGGTCGTACCCCTCGAGACGGAAGCGGACGTCCCGCTCCGGGACGCGCTCGCGGGCGCGCACGGCGCGGCGCACGACGTCCCGCCACAGCAGGCGGCCCTTGATCGCGGTGGCCGCGGGGGTGTCCGCCACGTCCGCCCGGATCCCGGGAAGCAGCTCGCCCACCGTGGTCGCGACGACCCCCGTCTCGCCCAGCGAGGGCAGCACCTGGTCGATGTACCGCAGAAAGGCGCGGCTCGGCCCCACGAGCAGGACGCCGCTGCGCTCGAGCACGCGCCGGTGCGCGTACAGGAGGTAGGCGGCGCGGTGCAGGGCGACGGCGGTCTTGCCGGTGCCGGGTCCCCCCTGCACGACGAGCGCGCCGGCGAGGTCGGCGCGGATGATCCGGTCCTGCTCCGACTGGATCGTCGCGACGATGTCGGTCATGCGGCCCGTGCGGCGCGCGGCCAGCGAGGCGAGGAGGGCTCCCTCGCCGGACAGGGTCGACGCGGCGAGGGAGCCGTCGGCGCCCTCGGCCCCGTCCGCCAGGGCGTCGAGGTCGAGCACCTCGTCCTCGAGCCCGGTGACCGTGCGTCCCGTCGTCACCAGGTGCCGACGACGGCGGACGCCGGCCGGGTGGAGGGCCGTGGCCCGGTAGAACGGCGTCGCGGCGGGTGCCCTCCAGTCCGTGAGCAGAGACCGGTGCTCGGCGTCCGCGAGACCGAGGCGCCCCACGTACCGGGTGTCGCCGTCGTCGAGGTCGAGGCGACCGAACGCGAGCCGGTCCTCGACGGCGTCCAGCTGCGCCACCCGGTCCTCGTAGAGGGTGGCGAAGGCGTCCCGCTCGCTCCGGTTCTGCGGCGACCCCGACGGTCCTGAGCGCCGGACCTCCGCGAGCCGGTCGCGCGTCGCGCGTCGCAGCTCGTCCAGTCGGGCGTAGAGGCCGTCGACGACCCCCTGCTCGCGTGCCAGCTCGTCCTGCCTGCCTGCCACGCATCCTCCCAGCGTCCTTCGGGCCGCGCTCTCACGACGGCGCGGTCCCGGCGGCGGACCATCATTGCAGATGCCGGGAGCACCCGGGGGCACCGTCCGGCGCCGGGCGGCGACGCGCCGGGCTCCCGGCACCTGCCCGGAGCGGGGGGCCGGGGCTAGGATCAGGCCCATGAGCAGCGGCGACGTCCTGCGAGCCGGGTCCGACGGACCCGCCGAGGACGCGGCCGCCACCGTTCTTCTCGTGGAGGACGACGACGGGGACGCGCTGCTCGTCACGGAGCTGCTCGAGGACGCCGAGGTCACGGTCGTGCTGCGTCGGGCCCGGTCCGTGGCGGAGGCGGTGGACGCCCTCTCACGGCCCGGCGGGACCCCGGGGGTCGACTGCGTCCTGCTCGACCTCGGGCTGCCGGACGCCGTCGGGCTGACGGCGGTGTCGCGGCTGCGCGAGGTCGCCGAGCGCGTGCACGACGTCCCCGCGCTCGTGGTGCTCACGGGCCTGACCGGCGGCGACCAGGGGCTGCAGGCGGTGGCCGCGGGGGCCGACGACTACCTCGTCAAGGGCGAGACGGACTCCGGGCTGCTCGGCCGGTCGCTGCGCTACGCGCTCCAGCGGCGCCGGTCCGCGGCCCAGCAGCGCGCGCTGTACCGCAGCGCGGTGCGGGCGGAGGAGACCGCGCGGCTCGAGCGCGCCCTGCTGCCCAAGCCTCTCGTGGGCGACGAGCGCATCTCCGTGATGGTCGGCTACCTGCCGGGCGGCGGGGGCCTGCTCGGAGGCGACTTCTTCGACACCGTGGAACGGCCCGACGGCTCCGTGCTGTCCGTCGTGGGCGACGTCGCCGGCCACGGCCCCGACGAGGCGGCGCTCGGGGCGACCCTGCGCACCGCCTGGCGCACCCTCGTCCTC
Organism: Isoptericola sp. NPDC056578; assembly: GCF_042793275.1. Lineage (NCBI taxonomy): Bacteria > Bacillati > Actinomycetota > Actinomycetes > Micrococcales > Promicromonosporaceae > Isoptericola > Isoptericola sp. NPDC056578. The sequence continues at coordinate 55,952 of NZ_JBHTVC010000017.1, read as the reverse complement.
ACCGGGACGCCGCCCGAGCACGTCCTCGAGCACCTGGAGCGCGTGCTGCTGACCGAGCGGGCCCGGCCGGAGGTCTTCGTCACGCTGTGCCAGGTGGTGGTCGCCCCGGACCGTTCCGGGATCGACCTCTACCTGGCGGGCCACCTGCCGCCGCTGCTCATCACCGGGCCGGTGGGAGACCTGCGCTGCGAGCTGCTGCCGCCCACCGGCAGGGGCCGGGCGCTTGGCGTCCCCGTCGACGGCGGGTGGGAACCGCGGCGGATCGGCCTCGACGGGCCGTTCGCCCTCATGCTCTACACCGACGGGCTCGTGGAGGCGGAGGTGCGCCTCGGTGCACCCGGCCCCGACCCGACGAGCGGCCGGCCGGCAGGCACGGTGATCGACCCGGAGCTGGACGGGCTCGGCCGGGACGCCCTCGGTCTCGCCGAGCTGCACGGGGAACGGCCCGCGCGCGTGGGCCCGCTGCGGGCGCGGGTGCCCCGGCTCGGGCAGTCCGGGCTGCACGACCTGGTGCGCGAGGACCTCGAGCGGCACGGCATCGTCGGCGTGGTCGAGCGGGTGCTGCGCAACGTGCGCGCGCTGCACGGCGGCCCGCTCACCGACGACGCGGCGCTGCTCGTCGTCGGGTGGACCGGGCACGACACGCCGTACCTGGGGGAGCGGTCCTCGACCCTCGCTGATTCGGCCGAGTGGGCGCGCCCGTGAGGCGCGAACGCCCGCTGCACGACGTCGTCCTGCGGCTGCTGCTCATCGTCGGCGCGGTGCTGCTGCTCGCGCTCGCCGTCGCGCTCGTCGCGATCCAGCGCTCGCTGGTGCTGCTGCGGGTGGGCGCGGGCGACGAGGCCATGGACGCGGCCCACGCGTGGAACCTCACCCTGCTGGTCGTGGTGATCGTGCTCGTGCTGCTCGTGGTCGTCATGGGTCTGTTCATGTGGCGCGCCCTGCAGCGCGGCGTGACCCGTCCCCTGGCACGGCTCGCCGACTCGGTGCGCGCCGCCAGCACGGGCGAGCACGAGCACGAGATCCAGGTGGAGGGCACCGGCGAGGTCGCGGCGCTCGCGGCCGACGTCGAGCACATGCGCCGCGAGCTGGTGCAGCAGGTGGCGGAGGTGCGCGCGTCGCACGCCGAGACCGAGCGCACCCACGCCCAGCTCGCGGAGCAGGCGCGCGAGCTGGCCCGCTCCAACCAGGAGCTGGAGCGCTCGAACCGCGACCTCGAGCAGTTCGCCTACGTGGCCTCGCACGACCTGCAGGAGCCGCTGCGCAAGGTGGCGAGCTTCACCCAGCTGCTCCAGAAGCGCTACGGCGAGCAGCTGGACGAGCGGGCCGACCAGTACATCGCCTTCGCCGTCGACGGCGCGCGCCGCATGCAGCGGCTCATCCAGGACCTGCTGAGCTTCTCGCGGGTCGGGCGCTCGGGCAGCGAGCCCGAGGACGTCGACCTCGAGCGGGCGCTCGAGCAGGTGCGGCACGACCAGGAGGGCCGGATCCTCGAGGCGGGTGCGGAGATCACGCACGACCCGCTGCCGGTCGTGCGCGGGGAGAAGGCGCTGCTGACGATGCTGCTGGCGAACGTCGTGGGCAACGCCGTGAAGTTCCGGGACCCCGAGCGCCCGCCGCGCGTGCACCTGTCGGCGCGGCGGGTCACGGGGCCGGAGCCCGGCTGGGAGCTGTCCTGCACCGACAACGGGATCGGCATCGACCCCCAGTACGCCGAGCGCGTCTTCGTCATCTTCCAGCGGCTGCACCCCAAGGACGTCTACTCGGGCACCGGCATCGGGCTCTCGCTGGTCAAGCGCGTGGTCGAGCACCACGGCGGGCGCGTCTGGCTGGAGCCCGCGCCGAGCGGCGGGACGTCGGTGCGATGGACCCTGCCGGACCGCGACGAGGCGTCGGACGGCATCGTCGGTTAGGCTCGGTAGACGTCGCTGACCTGCGACGATGCTGCAGACGGAACGGCAGGGGCGCGCCCCGACCGGGCGTTCGACGACGAGGGAGCGGGCATGACGGACCAGCAGACGGGGATCGAGGTCCTGCTCGTCGAGGACGACCCGGGCGACGTGCTCATGACCCGCGAGGCGTTCGAGGAGCACAAGGTCGCCAACCGGTTGTCCGTGGTGGCGGACGGCGTGAGCGCGATGGCCTTCCTGCGCAAGGAGGGCGAGCACGCCCAGGCGCCGACGCCGGACCTCATCCTGCTGGACCTCAACCTGCCGCGCATGGACGGCCGCGAGGTGCTCGCGGCGGTCAAGGCCGACGAGCGGCTGAAGCACATCCCCGTCGTCGTGCTCACGACGTCCGAGGCGGAGGAGGACGTGCTGCGGTCCTACTCGCTGCACGCGAACGCCTACGTGACGAAGCCCGTGGACTTCGACCGGTTCATCCAGGTGGTCCGACAGATCGACGACTTCTTCGTCACCGTGGTGCGGCTGCCGCACCACTGATCGGGGCCGGCGGGGCGCGGGAAGGATCCGGGGCGCGGCACGGTTGTCACTCCTGCGGGCGCGAGCCCGCCGGCACGAGCCGGAGAACCGAGGAGGAGACCCTTGCTGGACCCGCAGAGCATCTACGAGGTCGACGAGGCCGCCGTTGCGCGCGTCCTGCCCCACCAGGGGCCCGACGCGGCGCCGACCGGTACCGGACCCGTGCTGCTGCACGCGCTCGACGGTTTCGTCGACGCGGGCTCCGCGGGGGAGATCGCCGTGGAGCACGTCACCGAGGAGCTGACGACCACGCGCCTGGTGACCTTCGACGTCGACCAGCTCCTCGACTACCGCTCGAAGCGGGTCGGGATGACGTTCGACGCCGACCGGTGGTCCGCCTACGACGAGCCCTACCTCGCGATCGACCACGTCGCCGACCGCGAGGGCACCGGCTTCCTGCTGCTGCACGGCTCGGAGCCCGACCTGCAGTGGGAGCGGGTCGTGGCGGCCGTGAAGGGACTGGCCGAGCGCTTCGAGGTCTCCCTGACGGTCGGCTTCCACGGGATCCCCATGGGGGTGCCGCACACGCGGCCGCTGTCGCTCACGGCGCACGGCACGCGTCCGGGCCTGGTCGAGGACTACACGTCGTTCTTCGGCACCGTGCGGGTGCCCGGCTCGCTCGCCGCGCTCCTGGAGTACCGCCTCGGCGAGGCGGGGCACGACGCGATCGGCTTCACCGTGCACGTGCCGCACTACCTCGCGCAGTCGCGCTACGCGCCGGCGGCGGTCGTCGCGCTGCGGCACGTGGAGCGCGCCACGGGCCTGGACCTCGCGACGGGCCTGCTCGCGGAGGCCGCGGCGGACGCGACGATCGAGGTCGAGAAGCAGGTGGGGGAGTCGGGCGAGGTCAAGGCCGTCGTCAAGGCGCTCGAGGAGCAGTACGACGCCTTCACGAGGTCGGTGGGGCGGCCGAGCCTCCTCGCCGAGCAGGCCCCCCTGCCCACGGCCGACGAGCTCGGCGCCGAGTTCGAGCGCTTCCTGGCCCAGCAGGACGACGACTGACCCGGACGCCCCCGGGTGCCGCTCGTCCGCGGTGCGCACTCCGCCCGTCCCGAATGGCCGATGCGCGGCTTCCGCGGCTTATCCGTGGCACGTCGGTGTGGTCCGTGCCACACTGACCGCGTTGCAGAGGCGCTCCTTCGCACGAACCGGCGGTGCGGCCTGCAGCGACGGGTGGCCGCCCGGCCCGCTCGTGCCCGTTGTGACGGAAGGTCGAAGGATCAGCATGGCGCAAGGTTCTGTGAAGTGGTTCAACTCGGAGAAGGGCTTCGGCTTCATCGCGCAGGACGACGGCGGCGCCGACGTCTTCGTGCACTACTCCGCGATCCAGACGCAGGGATACCGCACCCTCGACGAGGCCCAGCGGGTCGAGTTCGAGATCACCCAGGGCCCCAAGGGGCCGCAGGCGGAGCAGGTCGTGCCGCTCTGAGCACCCGGCTCGCCTGACGACGGCCGCGTCCCCGGGAGGGGCGCGGCCGTCGTCGTGCCGGGCGCGACCGGTGCTCGCCCTGTCGCCCGAACAGTGCTCGACCGGCGGACGTCAGGCCCCGGCGAACCTCGTGAGCTCGTCACCGACGAGGAGGCGGGTCGGGACGGGCAGGCTGCGCAGCCGTCGCGCGAGGCCGGCGTCGTGCAGGTCCACCTCGTCCGTGGGCGAGGTCTCCGCGTCGTCGGGCACGGCCCGCACCGCGACGAGCACCACGTTGCCGTACCGCCGGCCCTTGAGGACGGCGTGCTCCGCGACGACCCCGAGCCGGCCGTCGGCAGCCGCTCCCGGTCCGAACGCGACGGCGAGCGTGGCGGTCTCCCGGCGCGCGAGCGACAACGGCGGGCGGTCCGCGCAGTTCGCGAGCAGGACGCCGCCGGGGCGCAGCACCCGGTGCGCGGCCGCGGCGAACGCGTCGTCGGCCAGGTGGTCGGGCGTGCGGTCGCCCGCGAAGACGTCGCGCACGACGACGTCGAACGAGCCCGGCGCCAGCGACGCGAGGGCGTGGCCGGCGTCGTCGGCCCGCAGCCGGAGCCGGGGCGAGCGCGGCAGCGCGAACCAGGATCGCACGAGCTCGAGGAGGCGGGCGTCGACGTCGACGCCCAGCTGGCGCGAGTCCGGTCGCTCGTGCTCGACGTGCCGCGCGAGGGCGCACCCCGCCGCCCCGAGGTGCAGCACCCGCAGCGGGCCGTCGGGCAGCCCCGCCAGCACGGCGGCCATCTGCTGCATGTACTCGAAGGCGAGGAAGCCGGGGTCGGCCAGGTCGAGGGCGGAGCTCGGCACGCCGTTGACGTGCAGCGTCACGCGGTCGGGGTGGTCCGGGTCGCGCTCGACGCGTGCCGTGCCGGTGTCGATCGGCACCTCCTCGTCGGGGAGTGTCGGTGCGTCGGAGGATGCTGGGTGGCGTCGACCGGACCGGCGCTCGGGGCGCGATCCACCTCGGGAGGAGCGGGACATGCGACCAGTCTCCCCGCTCCGGAGGGTGGGGAGGGCCCGGGCCGGCGGTTGACAGGTTCGAACAGGTGTTCGACACTGGACGGGCGCGGGGAACCGCGGAGCACGGGAGGTGCAGGATGTCGGCTCGCACGAGATCTGCCGGTGCGACGGGCGGTCGTGGTCAGGCCGGCCGAGCAGGTCATGGCGGCGCGGGCGCGGCGCTGCCCCCGAGCCCCGAGGTGACCCGGCTGCTCGACCGCTCCGACGCGGAGCTCGCGGCGGCCGCGACGGCGACGGACTCGGCCGAGCGCTTCGTGCACGCCCACCTGGCGGCGCTGCGGGCGGCCGCCGCCGTCGTCGCGCTGCGCGGCCGCCCGTCGGCCCGGAGCCGGGCGCGTTCGGTCTGGGACATGCTGGCCCTCGTGGAGCCCGACCTCGCCGCGTGGTCGGGCTACTTCGCCTCCGGGGCCCGTGTCCGGGCGGCGGTCGAGGCGGGGCTCGAGCCCGACGTCGACGCCCGGCGGGCGGCCGAGCTCGTGGCGTGCGCGGAGGACTTCCGGGACGAGGTCGGCCTCCTGGTCGACCCGGGCGCCGGGTTCGCGCGACCGCTCGCCCTCACGCCGGCGGCGTCGTGAGCCGCGGCCCACGGGCAGCGGAGGCGTTCCGGGACTGGGGCAGCGACGAGTCCGGCACCTCCGTGCTGCACGTCGACATGGACGCCTTCTTCGCGTCCTGCGAGCTCGCCCGCCGCCCCGAGCTGCGCGGTCGTCCCGTCATCGTCGGGGGGCGGGAACGGGGCGTGGTGCTCGCGGCGACCTACGAGGCCCGGGCCTTCGGGGTGCGCTCCGCGATGTCGATGGCCGCGGGGCTGCGCCTGTGCCCGCAGGCCGTCGTGGTGCCGCCCGACCACACGCTGTACCACGAGGTGTCCGAGTCGGTGATGGCGATCCTTGCCACGATCACCCCGTTGGTCGAGCGCGTCTCGGTCGACGAGGCCTTCCTGGACGTGAGCGGGGCCCGGCGCCGGCTGGGCGCGCCCACGGCGATCGGGGCGCGGCTGCGCGAGCAGGTCCGGGCCGAGCACGGGATCACCTGCTCCGTCGGGGTCGCGCGCAACAAGTTCGTGGCCAAGCTGGCGTCCACCCACGCGAAGCCGGACGGGATGATGCTCGTGCCGGCGGACGCGACCGTGCCCTTCCTGCGGACTCTGCCGGTCGGTGCGCTCTGGGGGGTGGGTGAGAAGACGGAGGCCGCCCTGGCGCGCTGGGGCATCACGACCGTCGCCCAGCTCGCGGACACCGACGTGCCGACGCTGCAGGCGGCGGTCGGGTCGGTCTCCGGGGCGCACCTGCACGACCTCGCGTGGGGGCGCGACCCGAGGCCGGTCGTCCCGGGGCACGAGGAGCGCAGCGTCGGGGCCGAGACGACGTTCGAGCGTGACCTGTGGGACCTCCGCGCGGTGGAGCAGCGTGTCCTCGAGCTCGCGGACCGGGTCGCGGCCCGGCTGCGGCACCAGGGCGTGGTCGCGCGGACGGTGTCGATCAAGGTCCGCACCAGCGACTTCCGGACCCTGACCCGGTCCCGCACCCTCGACGGCCCCACGGACGTGGCGCGCGCGATCTTCCTGGTCGCGCGCGAGCTGCTGGGTGCGGCGGACCTCCGCGGTCTGCCCGTGCGCCTGGTCGGCGTCCGCGGTGAGAACCTGCAGGTCAGGTCCGGTCTCGCCGAGCAGGTGACCCTCGACGAGGCCGTGGATCCGCGTCAGGAGGCGCGTCGGGAGGCCGAGCTGGCGCTGGACGCCGTACGCGAGCGGTTCGGGCGATCCGCGATCAGCCTCGGTGCGGCGCCGGGCCGTCGCCGAGGTTCACCCCCGCCGACTACCATGCCGGGCGGCTCAGGCATATCCTGAGGGCGTTACCGTTCCACCGCGAGACCCGGGGGGACTCGATGCCACTGTCCGAGTACGAGCAGCGAGTGCTGGAGCAGATGGAGCGCGCGCTGAGCAGCGACGATCCCCGTCTGGCCAACACCCTGCAGCAGGCGCGCCGCCGGTCGCCCCTGCGCTATGTCCTGGCCGGCGTAGGAGTCGTCGCAGGGTTGCTGCTGCTCGTGGTCGGTGCCGCGACGTCGCAGGCCTGGGTCGGAGTCGCCGGCTTCGTGCTGATGTTCGCCGGGGTGGCGTACGCGTTCGCCGCTCCCCGCAAGAAGGGCCCGACGGGAGTCGTCCGGCCGGACGGGACGATCGACCCCCAGACCAACCCCGATCGCTCGCGCCCCGGGCAGACGGCGACCCGTCCCAGCACGGCCGCCAAGAAGGAGGGGTTCCTCGCGAGGCTGGAGGAGCGCTGGGAGCGCCGACGGGACCAGGGCCGCTGAGGTCCGGAGCGTCACGCTCGACCGAGCCCGCCCCGCTCTTCGCGAGCGGGGCGGGCTCGTGCGTTCACACCGTGGGCCACCCGCGCGACACGCCCCGCCCGCGACCCGCACGCGCCCCCGACGCGGCCGCAGCGGTCAGCGCGTCGACAGGGTCTCGCCGAGCCCGGAGGTCACCGCCGTCGCGAGCCGTTCGAGCTCGTCGGGCTCGGGTGGCACGGACTCTCTCGCGTACCGGCTCGCCTCGGCCGCCCGCGCGAGCGCGCCGAGGTCCTCGCGCACCTCGGGGCTGAGCTCGCGGCCGGTCCGGGTGGTCACGGCGGACGCGATGGCGTCCGGGGCACGGCGCAGCGTCGTGGCGGGCGGCAGCCGGACGCCCTCGGCGGCGAGTGCGGCGAGCACCTGCTGCCAGGCGAGCTCGGGGTCGAGCTCCAGCGAGGCGCGCCGCCGCCTGGCCAGGAGCAGCACGAGGCCGCCCACCAGGACGACGACGAGGCTGCCTGCCGTGATCCACACCCATCCGGGGAGGCCGGTGTCGACGACGGGCGTGACCGCGGCGGCGGCCGAGGCCGAGGGCGTCGCCTCGTCGTCGGTCGAGGTGCTCCCCGCCGAGGGCTGCCGCTCGCGGAGGTCGTTCGACGTGGGCACCGCGGCCGGGTCGCCCTGGACGCGCGGCATCGTGTACGCGGGCGGGCTCCCGGTCTGCTGGGCGGGCGTCGGCTCGAAACGCACCCACCCCGTGCCGGGGAAGTAGATCTCCGGCCAGGCGTGCGAGTCCTGGCCCGTGATCTGCCAGGTGGTCTCGCCGGTGCGGTCGCCGGGCAGGTACCCGACCGCCAGGCGCGCGGGGATGCCGAGCGACCGCGCCATGACCACCATGGTCGTCGCGAACTGGATGCAGTAGCCCGTGCGGTGCTGCAGGAAGTCCCAGACCGGGTCTCCCGTGCCGCCGCGGGGGATGGTCGTCGAGTAGGTGAAGCGGGTGGGGTCGCGCAACCAGCGCTGGAGGGCGACCGCCTGGTCGTAGGCGGTGTCGGCCTCGCCCACGGCTTCGCGCGCGGCGGCCTCGACGTCTCCCGCGTGCGCCGTGTCGGGGACCTGGGTGTAGACCTCGTCGAGGTCGGCCGCGGGTGCCTCCCGGAGGGCGGCGGGGTCGAGGTCCCGCTCGTGCACGGTGAGGGTGTAGGAGTCGCCCGCCGCCGTCAGCCCACCGACCACCTCGTCCCGGGCGGGGTCGTAGCCCCACCCGCCGCCGTCCGTGGCCACCTGGCGAGGGTCGATGCTGATGGGCAGCTTGTCGTCGCGGAGCTCGCCGACGTCGAGGGCGACGCTGCGGACGTCGCCGCCCGACGGCGGGTCGTCGGGCCACAGGACGTCGCGTTCGGCGAACTCGCGGCCGCCGCGCTCGTCGCCGCGCTGCCACCGGCGCCCGTCGAAGGCCGTGGCGGTGTAGCTGCGCAGCGGACCGACGTCCGCCTCGGAGCCGGTGTCGTAGGACAGCACGACGGAGCGGGACCGTTCGGTCAGGCTCCGCAGGATGTCGAGGTCCTCGGCGAGGCGGATGGTGTCGCCCGTGGTCGTGAAGGTGCGGTACCAGCCCGCGGGACCGCCGGGGAGCGCGGCGGACGCGGTTCCGACGAGGCCGGCGACGACGGCGAGGACGACGGCACCGGCGGTCGTCGCGACGGCGCGGGACCGCTCGGCGCGCCGCACCGGCGCGGGCGTGCGCTCGGCCCGTCTCGTCCGCGCGACCAGGGGACCGTCGAGGGTGAGGAGCAGCAGCAGGGCCGTGACGGTCACGACGAACACGCCCCACGGCACTCGTCCCGTGAGCACGAGCGGCGGGGCCCAGAGGGCGAGGAGCGGCAGGCCGACCGCCGCGGGGCGGCGCAGCGCGCCCGCCAGCGCGTCGGCGAGCAGGAGCACGAGCAGCGTGCCGCCGACGGTGAGCAGCCCCATGGGGACGCTCCCCGTCACGGGGGCGACCTCCGACCGGGCGATCTCACCGGCCTCGCCGAGCCGGGCCACGACGCGTGACACGTGCTCCGGGGTGACCAGGAAGGTGGGATCGGCGGTGGGGCCGCCGTACCGCGCGAGGACGAACCAGGCGGCCACGACGCCGCCCAGCACGCTGGGCCATGCGGAGCCCGACTCCTTGGTGCGCAGCCCCCGGGCGCGGGCCCGTCGCTCGATCACCACCCGGGAGGTGACCGTCGTCGCGCTGACGAGGACGATGCCGAGGAGGGCCGCGCGCGTCCAGCCGCCCGGGAGCACGATGCTCGCGAGCGAGAGCATCGACGCGGCGACCGCCACGGCGACCAGGACCCCGGAGGCGACGGTGCGGGCCGTCGGGCCCGCGTGGGCGGGGATCATGCCGCCCCCTCGGCGAGGAGCGCCCAGGCGCGGTCGGGCGCCGTGCCCGGGGGGCAGGTGGCCACGCGCCAGCCGGCGGCGCGCAGCGCGCCGACCGTGACTCCCGCCGTGCCTCCCGCCGTGCCACCCGCCGGCGTCGGACCCGCGCCCGGGGCGTCGGCCGGCGCCACGACGAGCGCCCAGCAGATGCCCTCGACGCCGAGCTCGGCCATCTCGCGCAGCGCGGTCTCCGCCTGGGGGCCCAGCACGGCGACGACGATCTCCTCCTGCGAGCGCGAGGCGCGCAGGGCGCGGACCGTCTGCAGGACGGCGCGCTCGGCGTCGGCGGACCCGCGGTGCCCGCGCAGGTCGACGGTCCCGTCCAGGATCGTCGCGCGGCCGGTGCGTGCGCCAGCCGCGAAGGGCACGGGCGCGGGGCCGGAACCGGTGGGCACCAGCCGCGCGGGGTGGCCCGCGTCGAGGAACGAGGTGGCGACCGAGGCGGCCAGCTCGACGGCGAGCTCGCCCTCCGCGTGCGTGCGGGAGCCGCGGGCGGACGGCCAGACGCCGGTGCGCGGGTCGACGGGCGGCGGCAGCAGCGACCGGTCGAACAGCACGGTCACGGGCCGCACGCCGGCGCTCTCGTCCGCCCGGACCATGAGCCGGCCCTGGCGCGCCGAGCCCGCCCAGTGCACCCGGCGAGGGTCGTCGCCGGAGACGTACTCGCGCAGGACGGAGTCGTCCGTGGACGCCAGCCGTGCGCCGGTGGCCGCCCGCTCGACGTCGCCGAGCACCCGCGTGCGCGTGGGCAGCCCGACGGTGCGGGGCCACACGGCGACCCGGGTCGGGGCGCCGAGCGGCTGCGTCGTGCGGACCAGCCCGAAGACGTCGGTGCGCGTGGTGAGCAGGGGGCCGAGGGCCCAACGGCCCCGGCGGGACGGGGTGAGCGCGTAGGAGACCGCGATGCGGTCCGCGTGCGCCGTCACCCGGGCGCGGATGCCGTGCGGCCCCGCCAGCTCGTGCGCGGCCTGCTCCGACAGCCGCAGCCGGGCCAGCCGCTCGTAGGCCGCGCCCGTGCGCGCGCGGGCTCCGACGACCAGGCGCACCGCTGCGGTCTGGTCCCGCACGACGGGGTTCGGCGTGAGCTCGCGCGTGACCACGAGCGCCCCGCGACCGGCGTCGAGGCGTTGCACCCCCATCAGCACCCAGGAGAGGAGGACGGCCAGCACGGCCGCGGCGCCGAGGCCCACGACGTCGGGCAGGTCGAGCAGGGTGCCGACGGTCGCGAGCACCAGGCCCGCGACGAGCAGGGCCAGACCGCGGCGGGTGGGCCGGACGCGGACGACCCGTCGCAGCGCCGGGTGCCGGGTGTCGTGCGGGCCGGCCTTCCCGGCCCTGCGCTCGGTGGTGGCCGGGACCGCGCCGGGCTCGTCGTCGCCGGACATGGTCGGTCCTACCGGCCGCGTTCGCGGGAGGGCCGCGCGAACGACCCCGCGGGCGGGGCGACCGCGACGCGGACGCCGGGCACGGCGGTGCGCTGCACGATCTCCTCGATGACGTCCTCGGGCGTCACGCCGCCGAGCCGCGCCTCCGTGCTGAGGATGAGGCGGTGGGCCAGGACCGCGACGGCGAGGGACTGCACGTCGTCGGGCAGCACGTGCTCGCGGCCCGCCATGGCGGCCGCGGCCTTGGCGGCGCGCAGCAGCTGGAGCGAGGCCCGCGGCGACGCGCCGAGCCGGACCCCCTCGTGCTGCCGCGTCGCGCCCACGAGGTCGAGCACGTACTGCTTGACGGGTCCCGCGGCGTAGACGGCGCGTACCGCACGGGCGTACCGCACCATGTCGGCGCCGGTGGTGACGGGGGACAGGTGGTCCAGGGGATCGGCGGACTCCTGGCGGTCGAGCATCTGCAGCTCGGCGTCCGTGTCCGGGTAGCCGACGGTGAGCCGGGCCATGAACCGGTCGCGCTGCGCCTCGGGCAGCGGGTACGTGCCCTCCATCTCCACCGGGTTCTGCGTCGCGACGACGAGGAACGGCCGCGGCAGCGTGTGCGTGGTGCCGTCGATCGTCGTCTGGCCCTCCTCCATGCACTCGAGGAGCGCGGACTGCGTCTTGGGCGAGGCGCGGTTGATCTCGTCGCCGATCACCACGTTGTTGAACACCGGTCCGGGCCGGAACTCGAAGTCGTGCGTGGCCGTGCGGAAGATGTTCACGCCGGTGAGGTCGCTCGGGAGCAGGTCGGGGGTGAACTGGATGCGGCCCACGCGGCAGTCGATGCTGCGGGCGAGGGCCTTCGCGAGCGTCGTCTTGCCGACGCCGGGGACGTCCTCGATCAGGAGGTGACCCTCGGCGAGCAGGACGGCGACGGTCACCTCGGCGAGGCCGGGCCGGCCCGAGACCACGGAGTCGACCGCCTCCCGCACCCGCGTGGTGGCGGCGACGAGCTCGTCGAGATCCCTGGCCAGGGCGTCGAGGTCGGCCCCCGTCGAGGGGGTGGCGCCGTCCCTGCGGTCCTCCGTCTCCGTGCGTGCGCCGGCGAGCGTGGGGGAGACGGGTTCTGGGTGCACGGGTGACCTCCGGTTCACGTGCTCGTGACGGTTCTCGCAGCCTAGTGGAATCGGGGCCGGACGTGACGACGATCACCCGCTCCACCTCCCTCCACGACGCCCCCCGCGGGCGGTGGGCGCGTGCCCGCGGCGCCTGCCTGACCCGGAGGTGCGCCTCGTGCGACACGCGTCGGAGGGCTCCTGCTCCACCGCCCTCCACCGGTGCCCCGTTCCCGCCCGACGCCCTGACCTGCGGCGATGTGTGGGGACTGTGGGGGGAGGGGTGAGATGGGGAGAACTGCCCATCGTTGGCCGCGCCCGGTGGAGGAAAGTGGAGTAGCGTGGAGGCTGCGGGAGCGCGAGGGGAGGTGCGAGCCGTGGCAGGTCTGGAGGACACGTTTCCGGGAGCCGGGCTGCTGCTCGGCACCTACACCCCCAAGCTCGACGAGAAGGGCCGGCTCATCCTCCCCGCGAAGTTCCGTGCCCGACTCGCTCCCGGCCTCGTCATGACGAGGGGACAGGAGCGCTGCCTCTTCCTCCTCCCGATGGACGAGTTCGGCCGCATGTACGAGCAGGTGCGGCAGGCCCCCGTGACCAGCCGACAGGCGCGCGACTACCTGCGCGTGTTCCTGTCGGGTGCCAGCGACGAGCTGCCGGACAAGCAGGGGCGGGTCGTCATCCCGGCCGCCCTGCGCGCGTACGCCGGCCTCGACCGGGACGTCGCCGTGATCGGCGCCGGCACCCGCGTGGAGGTCTGGGACCGCACCACCTGGGAGACCTACCTGGCCGAGCAGGAGTCGTCGTACTCCGAGACGTCCGAGCAGATCTTCCCGGACCTGCAGTTCTGAACCAGCGGCACCGACGGACGACCAGCACCGATGGACGACCGGCACCACCCACAACCGCACAGCAGACGAGCAGCAGCAGGGCCCCGCACGACGAGGCCTCCTCCCGCGAGGGTCTGGCGCACTTCCCCGGCGCCAGAACGGCGCGGAGGGAGACCTGGCCGGGCGGGGCCCCGCCGACCACGTGGACCGAGCACGTGGACCGAGCACGTGGACCGAGCACGTGGACCGAGCACGACACGAGCAGGACGAGCACGAGACGAGCACGAGAGGAGAGGCACCGATGAGCACACCGGACGACGCGCGATCCGCGGGCGACCGCCACCTGCCCGTGCTGCTGCAGCGGTGCGTCGACCTCCTCGCTCCGGCGCTCACCGAGCCCGGGAGCGTGCTGGTCGACTGCACGCTGGGCATGGGCGGGCACACCGAGGCGGTGCTCGAGCAGGTTCCGACCGCCCGCGTGGTGGGGATCGACCGCGACACCCAGGCGCTGCGCCTCGCCGGCGAGCGGCTGGCCCGCTTCGGCGAGCGGTTCACCCCGGTGCACGCGGTCTACGACGAGATCGGTGAGGTCGTCGCGGAGCTCGGGCTGGACGGCGTGCAGGGCGTCCTCATGGACCTGGGGGTCTCGTCGCTGCAGCTCGACGAGGCGGGCCGGGGCTTCGCGTACGCCCAGGACGCGCCGCTCGACATGCGGATGGACCAGACCCGGGGTGCGACCGCGGCCGACGTCCTCAACACCTACGACGAGCGTGCCCTCGTCCGGGTGCTGCGCGAGTACGGCGAGGAGCGGTTCGCGCCGCGCATCGCCAGGGCGATCGTGCGGCGCCGCGAGGAGCGGCCGTGGGAGCGGACGGGCGAGCTCGCCGACCTGGTGCGCGCGTCCATCCCCGCCGCCGCGCGGCGCACGGGAGGCAACCCGTCCAAGCGGACGTTCCAGGCGCTGCGGATCGAGGTGAACGGCGAGCTCGAGGTGCTCGAGCGCGCCGTGCCCGCCGCGATCGAGGCGCTGGCCACGGGCGGGCGGATCGTCGTCGAGTCCTACCAGTCGCTGGAGGACCGGATCGTCAAGCGGGCCATCTCCCGCGGGACGACGTCGAGCGCCCCGGCCGGCCTGCCCGTCGAGCCGGAGACGCACAAGCCCTACCTCGAGGCCCTGACGCGGGGCGCGGAGGAGGCGGACGAGGCCGAGCTCGAGCGCAACCCGCGGGCGGCGTCGGTCCGCCTGCGGGCCGCCCGACGCGTCCGTCCCACCCCCGACCACATGCGCTCGGCGGCGCCCGCCCGCCAGTCCACCCGCCACGCCACCCAGCAGCCTGCCCGCAAGCACACCAAGGAGGACCGCCGATGAGCGCCCTGCGTGCCCCCGCCACCCCCGGGACCCGTCCCGCCGCGGCGCCGCGTCGTGCCCCGCTCACCTCGCTGCCGGGCGGTGCCGCGGACCGCGGGCGCCGCCTCGACGCGGTCCGTGCGCCGCTCCAGGCGACGTCGGGCGTCCCGTTCCTCGTGCTGTGCGCGGTGATCCTCGTCGGCGCGCTCCTCGCGGCGCTGCTGCTCAACACGTCGATGGCGCGCGGCTCGTACGAGGCGTCGCGGCTCCAGGCCCAGGTCGGTCAGGTGGCGCAGGACGTCCAGACCCAGCAGGAGAAGCTGCGGGCCGCGGAGGCGTCGCTGGCGGAGCGCGCCACGAAGCTCGGCATGGTCCCGGCCGAGGACCCGACGATGATCAGCGTCGAGAAGCGCGCGAAGGTCGGGATCGGCGACACGGAGACGCCGTGACCGGGCGGACGCCGCCGGCGCGCGGCGGTGCACGGAGCGGCGGCTCGGGTGCGGGCTCGGGAGGCCGCTCGGCCGGCGGGCGCGCGACACGCCCGGGTCCGGCCCGCACGACCCGGACCCCGTCCCCGCAGACTCGAGGGGTGAGCACCTCCCGCACCACGAACGGCTCGACGCCGCGCTCCACCCCACGGTCGAACCCACGGTCGACCCCACGATCGACCCCACGATCGACCCCACGGTCGACGCCGAGCTCGTCGGGCCGTGGCACCACGCCCCGGTCCGGCTCGGGGCGTGGAGCCACGGCGGTCCGCTCCACGGGCCGGACGCCGGTGCGCGGCGGGGGCGCTCCGCCGCGCCCGCGGGGCGGGGCCGCGAGCCGGGGACGTCCGGGCGACCCCGGGCGACGGCAGCGGTGGATCATGGTCGTCGCGGCGCTCGTGCTCACCGTCTTCGTCGGCCGGCTGGTCCAGGTGCAGATCTTCCAGGGGCCGGCGCTCGCGGCGAAGGCGCAGGAGGCACGCACCACGCACGCGGTCGAGCTCGCGCACCGCGGCGACATCGTCGACACCAACGGACGCGTGCTCGCGACGTCCGTCGACCGGTACACGATCTCCGCCGACACCCTCGCCATCCAGGGGTTCCAGGGCGGGCAGCGGGTGGACACCGCCACCGGCAGGGCCGTGCAGGACGGCGCGCTCGGCATCGCTCAGCTCCTCGCGCCGATCCTCGACGCGCAGCCCGCGGAGCTCGCCGCGAAGCTCAACGGCGACGACCGGTACGTGATCCTCAAGCGCAACGCCGTGCCCGAGGTGCAGCGGGCGATCGCCAAGCTCGACCTCCAGGCCTACGTCCGCACCGAGCTCACCTCCCGCCGCACCTATCCGGCCGGCGTCGTCGCGGGCACCCTCGTCGGCTTCGTCGACCGCGACCAGGTGGGCCAGGGCGGGCTCGAGCGCGCCTACGAGGACGTGCTCGCGGGCGCCGACGGCAAGGTCACGTACGAGCGCGGGCGCGACGGCGTCCCGATCCCCAACTCGGAGCGGGACGCCACCGAGGCGGTCCCCGGCAGCAACGTGCAGCTCACGATCGACCTCGACGTCCAGTGGAAGGCGGAGGAGCTGCTCGACGACGCGGTCTCGAAGACCGGGGCGAAGTACGCCATGGCGGTCGTGGAGGACGTGCGCACGGGCCAGGTGCTCGCGGTGGCGGACTCGGGCGACGTCGACCCCAACGACCGGTCGACGTCCGCCGTGGCCAACGGCTCGCGTGCCGTGAAGGACGTCTTCGAGCCCGGCTCCACGGGCAAGGTGATCACGATGGCGGCGGCCCTCGAGGAGGGCTACTGGACGCCCGACAGCCAGTTCCGCGTGCCGTACCGGTACACCACGCCCAACGGCGAGTCGTTCAAGGACTCGCACGAGCACCCCGACCAGCAGCTGACGCTCGCCGGCGTGCTGGCCCACTCGTCGAACACGGGCACGGTGCAGATCGGCGAGAAGATCCCGCTGGACGTCCGCTACGACTACCTCGGCAAGTTCGGGTTCGGCCAGCCCACCGGCCTCGGCCTGCCGGGCGAGTCCGCGGGCATCCTGCCCTCGCAGCAGACGCTGGCGCACGACGCCCGCACCCCGTACACGATCTTGTTCGGGCAGGGCGTGGCCGTGAACGCGATGCAGGCGACGCAGGTCTTCTCGACGGTCGCGAACGGCGGCGTCCGGGTGGAGCCCAGCCTGGTGGCCGGCACCCGCGCGCCCGACGGCACCTTCACACCCGCCGAGGCTCCGGAGACGGAGCGCGTGGTCTCGGAGAAGACCGCCGACTCGGTGATGCGGATGATGGAGTCGGTCGTGGGGGAGGAGGGCACCGCCGCCAACGCGCGGGTGCCCGGCTACCGCGTGGCCGGCAAGACCGGCACCGCCCAGATGTGGACGGGGGCCGGGACCACCTACATGGCGTCCTTCATCGGCGTCGCGCCCGCCGACGACCCGCGCTACACGGTGTCCGTCTTCCTGCGCAGCCCGCAGTCGTCGATCTACGGCGGCGTGGTGGCCGCGCCCGTCTTCAGCGACCTCATGGGGTACACGCTGCAGAAGATGGACGTGCCGCCCAGCTCGACGCCGTTCAAGCCCTACGACCTCACGTGGTGACCACGGGGCGCGCGCCCGGTGAGGACCGCCCGAGGTCCGTGACGGTTCTCATGCCGGGCGCCCTGGGTGCCGGGCCCGCAGCACGCAGACGGTAGGTTCTTCTCCGTGACATCCCCGCTTCCCCGTATCCGGCCCGCGGGCACGACGCCCCGGCGGGTGCGGGACCTCGCCCTGACCTTCGGGCTCGAGGTGACGACACCGGTGGCACCGGACGAGGGCGGCCCCCGGCCGCAGGTCCCCGCCGACGTCGTCGTCACCTCGGTCGCGTCCGACAACCGCGTCGTCGCAGGTGGCGACCTGTTCGTCGCCCTTCCCGGCGCGCACGCCCACGGCGCCCGGTTCGCCGCGGACGCCGTGGCCCGCGGGGCCCGTGCGGTGCTCACCGACGAGGCCGGGGCGGCCACCCTCGCGACGGGACCGGACGCCCTCGACCCGGCCGTGCCCGTGCTGGTCGCCGGTGACCCGAGGGCCGTGCTCGGTCCGGTCGCGGCCTGGGTGTACGGCGAGCCCGCCGAGCACCTCATGACCTTCGGCGTCACCGGGACCAACGGCAAGACGACGACCACCTACCAGGTGGACCACCTGCTGCGCGCCCTCGGCTGGACCGGTGGACTGATCGGCACCGTCGAGATGCGCGCGGGCGACACGGTGCTGCCGAGCCGGCTCACGACTCCGGAGGCCGCGGACCTGCAGGCGCTGCTCGCCGCGATGTGCGAGGCGGAGGTGCGCACGCTGGCGATGGAGGTGTCCTCCCACTCGCTGTCGATGCACCGCGTGGACGGCATCGAGTTCGGCGTGGTCGGGTTCACGAACCTCAGCCAGGACCACCTCGACTTCCACGGCGACCTGCAGTCGTACTTCGACGCGAAGGCGTCGCTGTTCACGCCCGAGCACGCGCGCCGCGGCGTCGTCGTGGTGGACGACGTGTGGGGCGAGCGCATGGCGGCGGCCGCGCAGGTGCCCGTCGCGACGCTGCGCACCCGCGCCCCGCGGGACGGCGAGGCGGCGTCCGACTGGACCGTCACCGACGTCGCACCGCACGGCACCGGATCCGCGTTCACGCTGACGCACGTCGACGGCCGCTCCCTGCGCACGTCGACGTCCCTGCCGGGCGGGTTCAACGTGGCCAACGCCGCGCTCGCCGTCGCGATGGTCCTCGAGGGCGGCGCGCACGTCGAGGACGTGGCAGAGGCGCTCGCCGCGGCCGACGGCCTCTCGGCCGTCGTGCCCGGCCGCATGGAGGTCGTCGGCGCGGGCGGGGACGGCCATCCGCGCGTCGTCGTGGACTTCGCGCACAACACCGAGGCGCTCGAGCTCGCGCTCGCCGCCCTGCGCCCGACGACGGCCGGCCGGCTCGTCGTCGTCTTCGGGGCCACGGGCGACCGGGACAAGGGCAAGCGTCCGGCCATGGGCGCGGCCGCCGTGGCGGGCGCGGACGTCGTCGTCGTCACGGACGACGACCCCCACGGAGAGGACGCCGCCGTGGTGCGCACCGCCGTGCTCGAGGGGGCCGCCGCGGCCCGCGACTCGGCCCGCGAGGCGGGCCGCGACGTCGCCGTGACGCAGGTGGCGCCGCGGGCGGCCGCCATCGAGCGGGCCGTGCTCGACGCGGGGGCGGACGACACCGTCCTCGTGGCGGGCCGCGGCCACGAGACCATCCAGGAGGTCGCGGGCGTCGACCTCGAGCTCGACGACCGGGACGAGGCCCGCCGCGCGCTGCAGCGGCGGCACGAGAGGACCACCGCATGATCGCGCTGACCGCCGCCGACGTCGCCGAGGCGACCGGGGGACGGCTGCACGCCGACGCCGCCACGCCCGTGACCGGGTCCGTCGTCGTCGACTCCCGCCGCGTGGAGCCCGGGGGGCTGTTCGTCGCGCTGCCCGGCGAGCGGGTCGACGGGCACGACTTCGCCCGCGGCGCCGTCGAGGCCGGCGCGGCGCTGGTCCTGGCCGCCCGCGAGCTCGAGGGCGTGCCGACCGTCGTCGTGGACGACGTCCAGGCCGCGTTGGGGGAGCTCGCCCGCGTCGTCCTGGCGCGCGTGCGGACGCGCGGCGACCTGCGGGTCCTCGCGGTGACGGGCTCGGTGGGCAAGACGACGACCAAGGACCTGCTCGGCCAGCTCCTCGGCGACCTGCTGCCGGACGACGTCTCGCCCGAGGACGGCCTGGTCGTACCCACCGGGTCGTTCAACAACGAGGTCGGCCTGCCGCTGACCGTGCTGCGCGTCACCGAGGCCACGAGGTTCCTGGTGCTGGAGATGGGCGCGGACGGCCCCGGCAACATCGCCTACCTCACGCGGATCGCGCCGCCCGACGTCGGCATCGTGCTCGCCGTCGGCGTGGCCCACGTGGGCAAGTTCGGCTCGGTCGAGGCGATCGCCCGCACCAAGGCCGAGATGGTCACCGGGGTCGTGCCGGGCGGCACCGTCGTGCTGAACGCCGACGACCAGCGCGTGGCGGCGATGGCGTCGCTGGCTGCCCCCGAGCACACCGTCGTCACGTTCGGCACCATCTCCTCGGCCGACGTGCGCGCCGCCGACGTCGAGGTGGACGCCTCCGGCCGCGCGACGTTCCGGCTCGCCGTCGCCGGCGCCCCGGACCTGGGCGGACCCGTGCCCGTGGGGCTGCGCCTCGTGGGCGCGCACCACGTGAGCAACGCACTCGCCGCCGCCGCGGCGGTCCTCGCGCTCGGCGGCACCACCGCCGACGTGGCAGCGCGACTGGCCGAGGGCCTGTCCCGCGCGACCCCCGTCAGCCCGCACCGGATGGCGGTCACCGAGCGCCCGGACGGCGTCACCGTGGTCGACGACGCGTACAACGCCAACCCGGACTCCATGCGCGCCGCGCTGCGGGCGCTCGCCGTCATGGCGGGCCGCACGCGCCGTTCCGTCGCGGTGCTGGGCGAGATGCTCGAGCTCGGGGACGGCTCGCGCGCCGCGCACGACGAGATCGGCCGCCTCGTGGTCCGATTGAACGTCAAGCTCCTCGTCGTCGTCGGCGACGGGGCGTACCACATCCACGAGGGGGCCCTGCAGGAGGGGTCCTGGGGAGAGGAGTCGGTCTTCGTGCCTGACCTCGACGCCGCACGCGCGGTGCTCGCCGAGGCGCTCGAGCCGGGCGACGTCGTCCTTGTGAAGTCCTCCCTCGGGTCCGGCCTGTGGCGGCTCGGCGACGAGCTCGCGGCGGGCGTCCCCTCGACCGGACCCACGACCGGCCCCGACGCGTCGGGCGAACCCGCCACGGAGGTCGCCCCGTGATCGCGATCCTCGTCTCGGCCGGCGTCTCCGGGCTGGTCGCCCTCTTCGGGACGCCCCTGTTCATCCGGTTCCTCATCCACCGGAACTACGGCCAGTTCGTGCGCCAGGACGGGCCGACGGCGCACTTCACCAAGCGCGGCACGCCGACGATGGGCGGCGTCGTGATCATCGCGGCCGCCCTGGTCGGCGTCGCGGTGTCCATGCTGGTCGCGGGGAGGCCGCCGAGCGCGTCGGCGCTGCTGTGCCTCTATCTCATGACCGGGCTCGGGCTGGTCGGCTTCCTCGACGACTTCACGAAGATCCGCAAGCAGCGGTCCCTCGGCCTCACGCCGAAGGCGAAGATCATCGGCCAGGGCTTCGTCGGGATCAGCTTCGCGGTGCTCGCCCTGCAGTTCCCCAACGCCAACGCCCGGACGCCCGCCTCCACGCGGATCTCCTTCCTGCGCGACACCAACCTCGACCTGGCGTTCGCCGGGGTCACGGTGGGCCTCATCCTCTTCGTGATCTGGGCGAACTTCCTCATCACCGCCTGGTCCAACGCGGTGAACCTCACGGACGGCCTGGACGGCCTGGCGACCGGCGTGTCGATCATCGTCTTCGGCGCGTACGTCCTCGTGTGCATCTGGCAGCTCAACCAGTCGTGCCAGCGGCTCGCCGCGGCCGGTCCGCGCTGCTACGAGGTGCGCGACCCGCAGGACCTCGCGATCGTCGCCGCCGCCATCGCGGGCGCCTGCATCGGCTTCCTGTGGTGGAACGCCAGCCCCGCGAAGATCTTCATGGGCGACACGGGCTCGCTCGCCCTCGGTGGCGCCCTGGCCGGCATCTCGATCCTGTCGCGCACCGAGATCCTCGCCGCGATCATCGGCGGTCTCTTCGTCGTCATCGTCATGTCCGACGTCATCCAGATCGGCTTCTTCAAGATGACCGGCAAGCGGGTGTTCAAGATGGCACCGCTGCACCACCACTTCGAGCTGTCGGGGTGGGGCGAGGTCACGATCGTCATCCGGTTCTGGCTCATCGCCGGCCTGTTCGCCGCCCTCGGCATGGGCGTGTTCTACGCCGAGTGGGTGGCCACGTGACCGTCGCCTCCCTGCCCGACGGCGCGCGCGTCGTCGTGGCGGGCCTCGGCGTGACCGGGCGCGCCGTCGTCGCGGCCCTGTCGGGTCGTGCGGCCGGCCGGGCGTCCTCGGTGGTGACGGTCGACGGCCGTGCCCCGGACGCCGACGTGCGCGACGCCGACGACCCGGCCGTGGCGGAGCGGATCGTCGCCGGCGCGGACCTCGTCGTCGCCTCCCCGGGGTGGGCGCCGAGCACGCCGCTGCTGGCCGCGGCCCGCGCCGCCGGCGTCCCCGTCTGGAGCGAGGTCGAGCTCGCCTGGCGGTTGCGGGTCGAGCGCACCCCCGGGCCCGACGGCGCGCGGGGCCCCGCCCCGTGGCTCGCCGTCACGGGGACCAACGGCAAGACGACGACGGTCGAGATGCTCGCGTCGATCCTCACCGCGGCGGGCCTGCGCGCCGCCGCGGTGGGGAACGTCGGGACGCCCGTCGTCGAGGCCGCGCAGGACCCGTCGCTGGACGTCCTCGCGGTGGAGCTCTCCAGCTTCCAGCTGCACCACACGCTCACGACGTCCTTCGAGGCGGCGGCCGTGCTCAACGTGGCCGCCGACCACCTCGACTGGCACGGGTCCCTCGAGGCGTACGCGGCAGACAAGGGGCGCGTCTACGCCCGCGCGCAGGTGGCGTGCGTGTACAACGTGGCCGACCCGCGCACCGAGCAGCTCGTGCGCGACGCCGACGTGACCGAGGGCGCACTGGCCGTCGGGTTCACGCTCGGTGCCCCGGGCCCCGGACAGCTGGGCGTGGTCGAGGACGTGCTGGTCGACCGCGCCTTCCACGCCGCGCCCGGGGCCCGCGACCGGCAGCGCACGGCCGCCGAGCTCGGCACCCTCGCGGACCTCGCGCACCTCGCGCCCGGGCACGGCACCCCGCCGCCGCACGTCGTCGCGAACGCCCTGGCGGCGGCGGCGCTCGCGCGCGCCCACGGCGTGCCCGCCGCCGCCGTGCGCGACGGCCTGCGGGCGTTCCGGCCCGGCGCGCACCGCATCGCCCGCGTCCGCGAGCTCGACGGCGTCGCCTGGGTGGACGACTCGAAGGCCACCAACGCGCACGCGGCGGCGGCCTCGCTCGCGGCCTACCCGCCCGGCAGCGTCGTGTGGGTGGCGGGCGGCCTCGCGAAGGGGGCGTCGTTCGACGACCTCGTCGCCGACCGGGCCGACCGCCTGCACGCGGCGGTCGTCATCGGCGTCGACCCGGAGCCGGTCCGCGGGGCACTGGCCCGACACGCGCCCGAGATCCCCGTCGTCGTGGTCGATCCCGGCGACACTGGGTCGGTGATGCGTCGCGCGGTCGCGGCGGCACGGGACCTCGCCCGTCCGGGCGACACCGTGCTGCTGGCTCCTGCAGGCGCCTCCATGGACCAGTTCGCCTCCTACGCCCAGCGGGGGGAGGCGTTCGCCACGGCCGTGGCGGAGCTGTAGGCGCCCGCGTGGCGCCACGAGGACGAGCGAGGGGTGTCGGATGGCGGTCACGACGGGCACCCGACGCGGCCCGGGAGGGTCGACCGGCCGTTCGTCGAGGGACAGGACGACGCGCGACAAGGGTTCGCGGGACAGGACGTCGCCGCGACCGTCGCCGAAGCGGGCCGAGCGGCCCTGGCTCGGCCAGTGGAACAGCACCGTCACGAGCTACTACCTGCTCGTCGGGGCCACCGGGCTGCTGCTGGTCATCGGTCTCGTCATGGTGCTCTCCAGCTCGACGGTGACGTCCATCGCCGAGGGGGACTCGCCGTTCGCCGCCTTCCTCGTGCAGGGCCGGTACGCCCTCATCGGGCTGCCGCTCATGCTGGTCGCCGCGCGGCTCCCCGTGCGCTGGTACAAGCGTCTGGCCTGGCCCGCGTTCCTGGTGGCGCTGGCGCTGCTGGTCGCGGTGGTCTTCTTCGGCAGGTCGGTGAACGGCAACCAGAACTGGCTGCCGCTCGGGCCGGTGCAGATCCAGCCGTCGGAGCTCGCCAAGCTGGCCGTCGCCGTGTGGCTCGGTGCCGTGCTGGGCCGCAAGCAGCACCTGCTCGGTCGCTGGGGCCAGGCCATCATGCCCGGCGTGGTCGGTCTCGCCGCGGTCCTCGGGCTCGTCATGGCGGGGCACGACCTCGGCACGGCGCTCATCCTCGCGCTGCTCGGCCTCGGCGCCTACTGGGTCTCGGGCGCGCCCGCGTCGCTGCTCGCCGTGGGCGGCGTCGGAGCGGCGCTGATCGTCGGCTGGGCGTTCATCCTCAACCAGGGCAGCTCCGACCGCCTCACCCGCATCCTCGCCGCGTACGGCACCTGCACCGACACGCAGGGGCAGTGCTACCAGTCGATCCACGGCATGTACGGGCTCGGCACCGGGGGTCTGTTCGGCGTCGGCCTGGGCGCCAGCCGCGAGAAGTGGAAGTACCTGCCCGAGGCGCACAACGACTTCATCTACTCCGTGATCGGCGAGGAGCTGGGGCTGCTCGGCACCCTGCTGGTGCTCGCGCTGTTCGCCGTCCTCGGGATCGCGATGGCGCGGGTGGTGCGCCGGCACCCGGACCCGTTCGTGAAGATCACCACGGCCGCGATCGGCTGCTGGGTCGTGGGCCAGGCCTTCGTGAACATCGGCGTGGTGATCGGCGTCCTGCCGGTGATCGGCGTCCCGCTGCCGCTGGTGTCGGCGGGCGGGTCCGCCCTGGTCACGACGATGGTGGCGCTCGGCGTGGTGATCAGCTTCGCGCGCAGCGAGCCGGGCGCCGCCGAGGCCCTGGCCGCGCGCCGGAGCGTCGTCAAGCGCTCGGTCGCGGTCCTGTCAAGGCGCGGCCGGGCCGGCGGCGCCGGTGGGGGCGCGCGGCGCCGCGGGGGCGACGGCGGCCGATAGGGTCCTGCCTGTGAAGAGCTCTGCAGTCACGTCCGTCGTCCTCGCCGGGGGCGGCACCGCCGGCCACGTCAACCCCCTCCTCGCCGTCGCGGACGAGCTCCGCGCGCGGGAGCCGGAGGCCAGGATCCTCGCCCTCGGCACCACGTCGGGGCTGGAGGCCGACCTCGTCCCGGAGCGCGGCTATCGGCTCTGGCCGATCCCTCGCGTCCCGCTGCCGCGGCGCCCGAGCGTCGACCTGCTGAAGCTGCCGGGCCGCCTCAGCGCCGCCGTGAAGGCGGCCGAGGCCGCCATCGACGAGATCGGCGCCCAGGCGGTCGTCGGGTTCGGCGGGTACGTCTCGACCCCCGCGTACCTCGCCGCCCGGCGCAAGGGCGTCCCCGTGGTGATCCACGAGCAGAACGCCCGCGCGGGCCTGGCCAACAAGCTCGGCGCCCGCTGGGCGGCGGCCGTCGGGGCGACGTTCCCGGGCACCCCGCTGCCGGGGGCCCAGGTCGTGGGCCTGCCGCTGCGGGCCGAGATCGCGGACCTCGTCTCGGCCCGTGAGGCGGACGCCCTGGCCGCGCGGGTGCAGGCCGCCGACGCGCTGGGCCTCGACGCCGGCCTCCCGACGCTCGTCGTCACGGGGGGTTCCTCGGGGGCGGCGTCGGTGAACGCCGCCCTGGCCGGGTCGGTGGAGGCGCTGCTGCGCGCCGGCGTCCAGGTGCTGCACCTGACGGGCAAGGGCAAGGACGGACCCGTCCGGGCCGCGGTCGACGCCGCCACGGCCGCGGGCGGGCACGAGGCCGCGCGCTACCAGGTGCGCGAGTACCTGTCCGAGATGCAGCTCGCCCTCGCCGTCGCAGACCTGGTCGTGGCCCGCTCGGGCGCCGGCACGGTGTGCGAGCTCGCCGCCCTCGGCGTGCCCGCCGTCTACGTGCCGCTGCCCATCGGCAACGGCGAGCAGCGGCTCAACGCGGCGCCCTTGGTGGAGGCGGGCGGTGGCCTCCTCGTCGACGACGCCGACCTCACGCCCGCCTGGGTGGCCGAGCACGTGCCGGCGCTGCTGGCCGACCGGCCGCGGCTCGACGCGATGGCGTCCGCCGCCCGGGCGACCGGGGTGCGCGACGGTGCCGCCCGCGTGGCCGACCTCGTCGCCGCGGCGGTCGCGCAGGCGGACGCCGGCTCGGGCGCCGGGCGGCAGGCATGAGCGCCACCGGGTCGGCGCGGCCGCCGGCGCTGCCCGTCGAGGAGCTCGGCCGCGTGCACCTGGTGGGTGTGGGCGGCGCGGGCGTCTCCGTCGTCGCGCGGCTGCTGGCGGCCCGCGGCGTCGACGTCCAGGGCTCCGACGCCGCGGCCGGCCCCGCCCTCGAGGCGCTGCGCGCCGACGGGGTGCGGGTCTGGGTCGGGCACGACGCGGCGCACGTCGTCGGACCGGACGGCGCACCCCTGGTCGACACGCTCGTCGTGTCCTCCGCGGTGCGGGAGACCAACCCGGAGCTGGCCGCGGCCCGCGCGGCCGGGGTCCGGGTGCTGCACCGCTCCCAGGCGCTCGCGTCGCTGATGCTCGGGCGCCGGGCGGTGGCCGTCGCCGGCGCGCACGGTAAGACCACGACGTCGGCGATGGTCGCGACCGTGCTGCGCGCGTGCGGCGTCGACGCGTCGTTCGCGATCGGGGGCACGGTGCGGGTGCGGGACGCCGAAGGCCACGAGAGCGCGGTGCCCGGGGGGCATCTCGGCGCCTCCGACGTGCTGGTGGCCGAGGCGGACGAGTCGGACGGCTCGTTCCTCAACTACGCCCCCACGGTGGCCGTCGTGACGAACGTCGAGCCGGACCACCTGGACCACTACGGCTCGCAGGCGGCCTTCGAGCGGGCCTTCGAGGAGTTCGCCGGACGGATCGTCGACGGCGGCACGCTCGTCGCGTGCGCGGACGACGCCGGCTCGGCGGCCCTCGCGGGCGCGCACCGGGCCGCGGGAAGGGCCGTGGTGACGTACGGCGAGGCCGCGGGTGCCGACGTGCGGGTGCGCGACGTCGTCGTCGGGGCGGGGACCGTCGAGGCGGTCGTCTCGGGCGGCCCGCTCGGCGGCGAGCCGCGCGCGCTGCGCCTCGCCGTGCCGGGGGCGCACAACGCGCTCAACGCGACGGCCGCCGTCGTGACCGCGGTGCTGCTCGGCGTCGAGCCGGGCGACGCCGTGCGGGCCGCGGGCACGTTCGTCGGCACGGGCCGGCGGTTCGAGCCCAAGGGGGAGGTCGACGGGGTCCGCGTGTTCGACAGCTACGACCACCACCCCACCGAGGTGGAGGCGCTGCTGCGGGCGGCCCGGCCGGCGGCCGGGGACGGTCGCATCGTCGTGCTCTTCCAGCCGCACCTGTACTCGCGCACGCGGATCTTCGCCGACCGGTTCGCCGCGGCGCTGGCGCTCGCGGACGAGGTCGTCGTCACCGGTGTCTACCGGGCCCGCGAGGACGTCGACCCGACGGTGGGGCCGCGCACGATCACCGACCTGCTCGGCCGGACGTCGTCCGGCGGGGGAGTGCGTGCCGTCGAGGACCGGCTGGAGGCCGCGCACGTGGCCTCCGCTCTCGCGCGCCCCGGCGACCTGGTGCTCACCGTCGGCGCGGGAGACGTCACCGAGCTGGGTCCCGTGATCCTGGCGGACCTCGCCGCGCGTACCTCCGGCGTGGCGTCGCCGGGCGGCGGCGCCCCCGACGCGACCATGGGGTGATGCGACCGCCAGCCCGCCCGCGCCCGACCAGCACGACGTCGGGCCGCACGACGTCGGGACGATCAGCGGCGACCGCGCCGACCGGCACGCCCTCGGTGGGCGCCGGGACGCCGCCGGGGACGCGCGGGACGAGGGGAAGCCCGCGGGGGCCGGCGACCGGAGCCTCCAAGTCGGCCTCGAAGGCGGCCCCGAAGACGGCCCCGGCGGCGCCCGCCGAGCCTCGGCGTCCCGGCGCCCGCACCGCGGCGACGGCGGTGGTCCCGGCCGGGCAGGTGGTCCCTCCCCGCGTGTCGACGGCGATGGCGGACCGCCTCGCCGAGCGCACTGCGATGCGCCGGCACCGCGCCTGGCGGCGCGTGCTCGCGTGGGTCCTCTCGCTGGCGCTCGTCGTGGGCCTCGCGTGGGTGGCGCTCTGGTCGCCGGTGCTCGCCCTGGAGAAGGCGGAGGTGAGCGTGACCGGCGCGGGGCGGTACATCGACGAGGCCAGGGTGCGCGAGATCGCCGAGGCCCCGGACGGCACCCCGCTGCCCCGCCTGGACACCGTGGCGATGCGGGAGCAGGTGCTCGGGCTGCGCGGGGTGAAGGACGTGCGGATCGCGCGGGCCTGGCCCCACGGGCTCGCGGTGGAGCTCACGCCGCGCGTCCCGGTCGCGGCCGTGCCCGACGGCGACCGCCTGGCGCTCCTCGACTCGGCCGGGGTGCGCGTGGCGACGCGCGACGCGGCGCCGAAGGGGCTGCCGCAGGTGGACGTGCCGCTGGACGACGCGCTGGCGCTGCAGGCGGCGCTCCACGTGCTGGCGGCGCTGCCCGCCAAGCTCGCCGGCCAGGTGGATCACGTCAGCGCCGACACGCAGGACGCCGTCGAGACGGTGCTGGAGGACGGCACCACGGTCCGCTGGGGCGGCAGCTCGGACCTTCCGCTCAAGGTCGAGGCGGTGCGCACGCTGCGCAAGCTCGACGACGGCGCGCGGACCATCGACGTCTCGTCGCCCGAGCTGCCGGTGACCCGATGAGGGGGGCGGGGAGGGCGCAGCAGGCGCGGGCGGGTGAGGCAAGCACCGGGCGCGCGCGACACGCCGAGAGACGTCCGGCGTCGCGCCCACCGCGCCGCCTACCGTCGATCGCAGCAGCAACCTGACATAACTCTAACCCTCAACTCGAACCTTAAGGTTAGACCCGCGGGTCGGCCGGTCGGGGCGACGGGGGCGCGAGGACCGGACGTCGGGACAAGGAACGACCCGAGAGGCAACGACGTGGCAACTCCGCAGAACTACCTGGCAGTGATCAAGGTGGTCGGTATCGGCGGTGGCGGCGTGAACGCCGTGAACCGCATGATCGAGGTCGGGCTCAAGGGTGTCGAGTTCATCGCCATCAACACCGACGCGCAGGCGCTGCTGATGTCGGACGCCGACGTCAAGCTCGACGTCGGTCGCGAGCTCACCCGTGGCCTGGGCGCCGGCGCCGACCCGGAGGTCGGCAAGAAGGCGGCCGAGGACCACGCGGAGGAGATCGAGGACGTCCTGCGCGGCGCCGACATGGTCTTCGTGACGGCGGGCGAGGGCGGTGGCACCGGCACGGGCGGCGCCCCCGTGGTCGCCCGGATCGCCCGGTCGCTGGGTGCCCTGACGGTGGGGGTCGTGACGCGGCCCTTCACGTTCGAGGGCCGCCGCCGCTCCGTGCAGGCCGAGCAGGGGATCGACGCCCTCCGCGAGGAGGTCGACACCCTCATCGTGATCCCCAACGACCGGCTCCTGTCCATGTCGGACAAGAGCGTCTCGGCGATCGCGGCGTTCCACTCGGCCGACCAGGTGCTGCACTCCGGCGTCCAGGGCATCACCGACCTCATCACGACGCCGGGCCTCATCAACCTCGACTTCGCGGACGTGAAGTCCGTGATGCAGGGCGCGGGCTCGGCGCTGATGGGCATCGGCTCGGCCCGGGGCGAGGACCGCGCGGTGCAGGCGGCCGAGCTCGCGATCTCGTCCCCGCTGCTCGAGGCCTCCATCGACGGCGCGCACGGCGTCCTGCTGTCGATCCAGGGCGGCAGCGACATCGGTCTCTTCGAGGTGCACGAGGCCGCTCGCCTCGTCCAGGAGGCGGCCCACTCCGAGGCGAACATCATCTTCGGCACGGTTATCGACGACGCGCTCGGCGACGAGGTGCGGGTCACCGTCATCGCGGCCGGGTTCGACGGCGGCGTGCCGCAGGCCCGCAAGGACGGCCGCGGTCTCGGCCAGATCGCCGGCGCGCCGGCCAAGCCGACGGTCACCGTCGGTGAGGGGGGCACGACGGCGACGTCCGTGCCGCAGCCCGGCGTCCAGACCGCCCCGCCGCGCCCGCCGCAGCCGGCCACCGCGTCGGTGCCGGCGGCCCCCGTGCAGCCGCGACCGATCCCGGCGGAGCCGGACGACGTCCCCGTGAGCCTCGACGCGCCGCCGGCCCCGCCGGTCGGGGCGCGGCCTGCGGAGCAGCGCCGCCCGTTCACGGTGGTCGAGGACGCCGAGGGCGAGGGCGTCACCGTGGAGCGGCCGGTCGAGGTGCCGCGCCTGTTCGACGAGCCGCGCCGCCCGGCCGAGGAGCTCGACGTGCCCGACTTCCTCAAGTGAGCGCCGGGTGAGCGGGACTCACGGAGCGGTCGGCTGGGCCCAGGAGGCGTTGTTGCCGGACCAGTTCGGTGCGGGGCTGCTGCGGGTGGACCTCGGGGAGGGCGTCGTGGCGGGCTTCACCACGCGTCACGGCGGGGTGTCGCCCGCCCCCTGGTCGTCGCTCGACCTGGGCACCTCGACGGGCGACGACCCCGTGCGGGTGCGGGAGAACCGGGCCCGCGTCGGGGCGTGGCTCGGTGCGCCCGTGGCCTTCTCGGCCCAGGTGCACGGCGACCAGGTCCTGGACCTGGGCTCCGCCGAGCTCGCCGAGTGGTCGTCGACGGAGCCGCCGGTCGCGGCGGGCGAGGCCGACGCCATGGTCACCGCGGAGGCCGGTCTGGCGCTCGGCGTCCTGGTCGCGGACTGCGTGCCGGTCGTCCTCGCGGACCCGGTGGCCCGCCTGGTGGCGGTCGCGCACGCGGGCCGGGGCGGGGTCGCCCTGGGGGTCGTGCACCGCGTGGTCGAGCGGCTGCTCGCACGCGGGGCCCGGGCCGAGCACCTCCGGGCCGCCGTCGGCCCGGCGGTCTGCGGCGCCTGCTACGAGGTGCCGGCCGCGATGCGCGACGAGGTCGCCGCCGTCGTCCCCGAGACGTGGGCGACGACCACGGCGGGCACGCCTGCGCTCGACCTGCCGGCCGGCGTGCTCGCGCAGCTGGCGGCGCACGGCGTGACCGCCAGCCGGGTGGACCGGTGCACGCTCACGGACACCGACCTCTACTCCCACCGTCGCGCCACCGCCCAGGGCACGACGACCGGGCGGCAGGCGGGGGTCGTCGTCCTGACCTGACCCGCCGGCCCGGCGTGCCGAACTGACGCGGTCGTGACCTGACACGCCCGCGACGCGCGACACACCGGCGTGTCGTGCGCCGATGCCGCCACGGGCGTGGTTAACGTCGTGACACCGTCCGGGACGGAGGGCGGGACGTGGCGACGAACGGAGCAAGGCGATGGGCGGAGCGCTTCGCAAGACGATGCTGTACCTGGGGCTCGCCGACGACCAGGGTGAGTCGGAGGAGTACCTCGACGAGTACGAGGAGCTGGAGGCACCGGTGCGCGACCGTGACGACTACCAGGCGCAGGTCACCCCGCTGCACCGTGGCGGAGGGAGCGAGTCGGTGATCGCCTCCGACCTGCGACGCATCACGACCATCCACCCGCGCTCGTACAACGACGCCCGCACCATCGGCGAGGCCTTCCGGGGCGGCACGCCGGTGATCATGAACCTGTCCGACATGGACGACGCCGACGCGAAGCGCCTCGTGGACTTCTCGGCGGGCCTCATCTTCGGGCTGCGCGGGTCGATCGAGCGCGTGACGAACAAGGTCTTCCTGCTCTCGC
The DNA here is from genome assembly GCF_042793275.1 of Isoptericola sp. NPDC056578. Lineage (NCBI taxonomy): Bacteria > Bacillati > Actinomycetota > Actinomycetes > Micrococcales > Promicromonosporaceae > Isoptericola > Isoptericola sp. NPDC056578. The sequence continues at coordinate 25,113 of NZ_JBHTVC010000017.1, read as the reverse complement.
CGGAGCACGTGGAGATCGCGGGCGAGGAGCCGCCGGCGGAGAAGGCCGCCCCCGGACGCGGGGCGTTCTACAACCAGAGCTGAGCGCGCGCCCGAGAGCGCCGATCGCACCGTCCGGCAGGGGCCGGGGCAGTCCTGCCCCGGCCCTGCGTCGTGCTCGGGTAGGTTCGTCCCGTGAGCCTCGTCTTCAACCTGGTCTACCTCGTCCTGTGGCTGTTCCTGCTGTGCCTCATCATCCGGCTCGTCTTCGACTGGGTGCAGTTCTTCGCGCGCGACTGGCGGCCGAAGGGCGTGCTGCTGGTGCTGGCGGAGGCGGTCTACACGGTGACCGACCCGCCCCTGCGCTTCCTGCGCGGGCTGATCCCGCCGCTGACCCTCGGTCAGATCCGGCTGGACATCGCGTTCCTCGTGCTCTTCATCGGCACGGGCATCCTCATGCGGGTGGCGTCGTTCCTGGCCACGATGTGACCGCCGCCGCGGCGGCTCTGCTGTGACCTCGGCCGGGTTCGCGCCGGCTGGGGACGAGTGCCCTGGTGCTGACCTGTGAAGACGTCGTGTGGGCGGGACGACCCGACCTCGCCGGGCAGGTCGCCCGCCGACACGTCCGCTACCGTGGTCATCCAGACGGCCCGGGAACCGGGTCCCACCGACCCTGCAAGAACGATGAGGTGAGACGATGGCGCTGCTGACGGCAGAGGACATCCTGAACAAGAAGTTCGCCGCGACCAAGTTCCGCGAGGGCTACGACGTCGAGGAGGTCGACGACTTCCTCGACGAGGTCGTGCGGACCCTCACGGCGGTCCAGGAGGAGAACGACGACCTGCGCTCCAAGCTCACCGCGGCCGAGCACCGGGTCGCCGAGCTGAGCCGCTCGGACGCTGCGCAGCAGGCGCAGCCCACGCCGACCCCGGCGCCCGCCCCGGCGCCGGCGCCCGCCCCGGCCGCCGCGAAGCAGCAGCCCGCGGAGCCGGAGTCCGCCACCGGGATGCTCCAGCTGGCCCAGAAGCTGCACGACGACTACGTGCGGTCCGGCCAGGAGGAGGGCGACCGCCTCATCTCCGAGGCCAAGTCCGAGGGCTCGCGCATCGTCCGCGAGGCCGAGGAGACCAGCCACCGGACGCTGTCGCAGCTCGAGCAGGAGCGGTCGCTTCTCGAGCGCAAGATCGACGAGCTCCGCCTCTTCGAGCGCGACTACCGCACGCGCCTCAAGAGCTTCCTGCAGAACCTGCTGGGCGACCTCGACGCCCGCGGCTCGGCCCTGCCGCCGCAGCGGCAGAACGCCGCTGCCGGTCGCGGCTCGGAGCTCTGAGCGGGGGGCCGTCACCCCGCGCACCCCGCTCCCTCGTCACGCCTCACGCCGAGCGGCCCGCACGACACGCACGCGTTCACCGCGCGTGCTGTTGTGCGGGCCGCTCGGCGCACTTACGCTGCGGTGACTCGTCGTCGACGCACCAACGAAAGGGCACCGATGGCCAAGCTCTCGACCACCACGCGCGCGGCACTGCGCGAGAACTTCCCGCACCTCGCGCGCGACGTGAAGACGTTCCCGGTCCGCGACGGCGAGGAGCCCTGGACCCTGCACGAGGTGGAGGAGCTGGCGGCCTTCCTGCTCGAGGAGAAGGAGCGCCTCGAGCACGAGCTCGCGGCCGCCGACCAGGAGCTGTCGGACCTGCTGCGCAACTCGGGCGACGGCGCGGGCGACGACCAGGCCGACTACGGGTCGAGCGCCCTCGAGCGTGAGCAGGAGCTCACCCTGGTCAACAACATGCGCGACCTGCTCGCCCAGACCGCGCACGCCGTCGACCGCATCCGCAAGGGCACCTACGCCACCTGCGAGATCACCGGGCTGCCGATCGGCAAGGCACGCCTGCAGGCGTTCCCGCGCGCGACGCTCTCGGTCGAGGCGAAGGCGCGCGAGGAGCGTCGCTGACCGGGCGACCCTGCCCCGGCGACCGGCCCGGTCCGCCTACACTTGCGGACGATGTCGACCACGCCCGCCGGCTCCGCCCCGGCCCCTGAGCCCGCGCCGCGCGACGGCGCACCCGAGTCGCCCGTCTCGGACGCGCCCGACGACGCCGTCCCCACCGGGGACGCAGGTGCTGTCGCCGAGGGGGCCGCGGTGCCCGAGGCGCGTCGTCGCCGGCTGATCGGGGGGACCTTCGTGCTCGCCGCCGTCGTGCTGCTGGTCGACCAGCTCACGAAGTGGTGGGCCGAGTCCGCCCTCGTCTGGGGGGACGACCCGAAGCCCCTGATCGGTGAGCTGCTGCAGCTCCGACTGATCTACAACCCGGGCGCGGCGCTGTCGATCGCCACCGGCATGACGTGGATCCTCACGATCGTGGTGGTGATCGTGGTGGTCGTCATCGTGCGGGCCATCCGCCGGATCGGCTCCACCGGCTGGGCGGTGGCCCTGGGCCTCCTGCTCGGCGGCGCGCTCGGCAACCTCGGCGACCGCTTCTTCCGCGAGCCCGGGTTCGCCCGGGGCCACGTGGTCGACTTCATCGACTACGGCGTCTTCGTCGGCAACGTCGCGGACATCGCCATCGTCGCCGCCGCGGTGCTCATCGTCGTCCTGTCCTTCCGGGGGATCGGCCTGGACGGCCGACGGCACGTCGAGGGCGGGGACGCCCCGGCGGAGCCCGGCGAGCCGGCCGGGCCGACGGGGGAGCGCTGACGATGTCGGCCGGGTCCACCCGCACCCTGCCCGTGCCCGACGGCCTCGCGGGCGAGCGGGTCGACGCCGCGCTCGCGCGGATGCTCGGCTTCTCCCGCACCCAGGCGGCGGAGCTCGCGGCCTCCGGCGCGGTGCTCCTGGACGGGCGCCCGGTCGGCAAGTCCGACCGCGTGGTCGCCGGCGGCTGGCTCGAGGTCACCGTCCCCGACGCGCGTCCGGCGGCGCCGGTGGTCGCCGAGCCGGTGCCCGGCATGGGCATCGCCTACGAGGACGACGACGTCGTCGTCGTCGACAAGCCGGTCGGGGTCGCCGCCCACCCGTCGCCGGGCTGGACCGGCCCCACCGTGGTCGGTGCGCTGGCCGCGGCCGGCTACCGGATCGCGACCTCCGGCGCGGCGGAGCGGCAGGGCATCGTGCACCGGCTCGACGTCGGCACGTCGGGCCTCATGGCCGTGGCGAAGAGCGAGGCGGCGTACAGCGGCCTCAAGCGGGCGTTCAAGGAGCGCACGGTCGAGAAGGTGTACCACGCGCTCGCGCAGGGTCATCCCGAGCCGACGACGGGCACCATCGACGCCCCGATCGGGCGGCACCCGAGCGCCGACTACCGGTTCGCGGTCGTCGCGGACGGCAAGCACTCCGTGACGCACTACGAGGTGCTCGAGATGCTGCCGGCCGCGTCGCTCGTCGAGGTGCACCTGGAGACCGGCCGCACCCACCAGATCCGGGTGCACTTCCAGGCGGTGCGGCACCCGCTCGTGGGCGACCGCACCTACGGCGCCGACCCGGTGCTCGCGTCGAAGGTGGGGCTGACGCGCCAGTGGCTGCACGCGGTACGGCTCGGCTTCGAGCACCCGCTGACCGGCCGCTGGGTGGAGGTCACCAGCGAGTACCCCGACGACCTGGCCCACGCGCTCGAGGTCGTGCGCGGGGCCTACCGGTAGGGAGCCCGGTGACCGGCCTGCCCTGGTGGGCGGACGCCATCGCCGGTCTGGTGGTGGCCGTGCTCGCCCTCTGGGCGCTGCTGGCCGTCGGCCTGCTCGTCGTGCGGCGGCGCACCGGCCGCGGCTCCTTGCGCGGCGCCGTGCGCCTGCTGCCCGACGTGCTGCGCCTGGTCAGACGGCTCGCCGCGGACCGTGCCCTGTCGCGGCGCGTGCGCGCGCTGCTCGTCGTGCTGCTGGGCTACCTGGCGATGCCGTTCGACGTCGTCCCCGACGTCATCCCCGTGCTCGGCTGGGCCGACGACGTGGTCGTGGTCGTGCTCGTCCTGCGGGCTGTGGTGCGCAGCGCGGGGCCCGACGTCGTGCGCCGGCACTGGCCGGGCACGGACGACGGGCTGGCCGTGCTCCGCCTGCTGGTGCGATGGTGACGGCGGTCGCGGCCCTGTGAGGTTCCCCTCGGCGGGGCGGTCGGGAGTGTCGGAGGCGACTGCCTAGACTCGGTCCATGCCCGACGCAGGTTCCCCCATCGCCCAGCCGACCGGTACCGCCGAGGACGACTTCGTCCACCTGCACGTGCACACCGAGTACTCGATGCTCGACGGCGCGGCGCGCATGAACGACCTGTTCAGCGAGGTGTCGCGGCTCGGCCAGAAGGCCATCGCGATCACCGACCACGGGTACCTGTTCGGGGCGTTCGACTTCTGGAGCACGGCGCAGAAGCACGGGGTGAAGCCGATCATCGGCGTCGAGGCGTACGTGACCCCGGGCACCAGCCGCCACGACCGCACCAAGGTGCTCTGGGGCGAGCAGCACCAGCGGCGCGACGACGTCTCCGCGGGCGGCGCCTACACGCACATGACGCTCTGGGCACGCGACAACGAGGGGATGCACAACCTCTTCCGCGCGTCGTCGCTGGCGTCCCTGGACGGCCAGATGGGCAAGTGGCCGCGCATGGACCGCGAGCTCCTCGAGACGTACGGCAAGGGCCTCATGGGCACCTCGGGCTGCCCGTCCGGCGAGGTGCAGACCCGGCTGCGGCTGGGCCAGTGGGACGAGGCCGTGCGCGCGGCGGGCGAGCTGCAGGACATCCTCGGCAAGGAGAACTTCTTCGTCGAGCTGATGGACCACGGGATCGAGATCGAGTCCCGCACCTACAAGGACCTGCTGCGGCTCGCCGAGCACATCGACGCGCCGCTGGTGGCCACCAACGACCTGCACTACACGAAGCAGGAGGACTCCCACTCCCACGAGGTGCTGCTCGCGGTGAACTCCGGGTCGACGCTCGACGAGCCGACCTACGACCAGGGCGGCAGCCGGTTCGCCTTCAGCGGCGACAGCTTCTACGTGCGCTCGGGCGCCGAGATGCGCCGCCTGTTCTCCGAGCTGCCGCAGGCGATCGAGAGCACGCTGCTCATCGCCGAGCGCTGCGACGTCTCGTTCGACACCAAGGCGAACTACATGCCGCGGTTCCCCGTGCCCGACGGCGAGGACGAGGTCAGCTGGTTCGTCAAGGAGGTCGAGGCGGGCCTGCGCCGCCGCTACCCCGAGGGCATCGGCGACGACGTGCGCAAGCAGGCGAACTACGAGGTCGAGGTCATCATCCAGATGGGCTTCCCGGGGTACTTCCTCGTGGTGGCCGACTTCATCAACTGGGCCAAGGAGCAGGGCATCCGGGTGGGCCCGGGCCGTGGTTCGGCCGCCGGCTCGATGGTGTCCTACGTCATGGGCATCACCGAGCTCGACCCCCTCAAGCACGGCCTGATCTTCGAGCGCTTCCTCAACCCGGAGCGCGTGTCCATGCCCGACGTCGACGTCGACTTCGACGAGCGCCGTCGCGCCGAGGTGATCCGGTACGTCACCGAGAAGTACGGTGACGACCGCGTCGCGATGATCGTCACCTACGGCTCCATCAAGGCGAAGCAGGCCCTCAAGGACGGCTCGCGCGTGCTCGGCTTCCCCTTCGCGATGGGGGAGAAGCTCACCAAGGCGATGCCGCCCGCCGTCATGGGCAAGGACATCCCGCTGTCCGGGATCTTCGACCCGAAGCACGAGCGCTACGCCGAGGCCGCGGAGTTCCGCGCGGTGCACGACGCCGACCCCGAGGCCCAGCGCGTGGTCGAGACCGCGCGCGGCATCGAGGGCCTGAAGCGGCAGTGGGGCGTGCACGCCGCCGGCGTCATCATGTCGAGCCACCCGTTGATCGACATCATCCCGATCATGCGGCGCCCGCAGGACGGCGCGGTCATCACGCAGTTCGACTACCCGACGTCCGAGGGCCTCGGCCTCATCAAGATGGACTTCCTCGGGTTGCGCAACCTCACGATCCTCGACGACGCGCTCGAGAACATCGTCATGAACGGCAAGGAGCCGGTGGCGATCGAGACCGTCGAGCTCGACGACAAGGCCACCTACGACCTGCTCGCCCGCGGCGACACGCTCGGCGTGTTCCAGCTCGACGGCGGCGCGATGCGCTCGCTGCTGCGCCAGATGCGGCCGGACAACTTCGAGGACGTCTCCGCCGTCATCGCGCTGTACCGCCCCGGGCCGATGGGCATGAACTCGCACATCAACTACGCCCTGCGCAAGAACGGCCTGCAGAAGATCGAGCCGATCCACCCGGAGCTCGAGGAGCCGCTCAGCGAGGTCCTGGGCGAGACGTACGGCCTGATCGTGTACCAGGAGCAGGTGCAGCGCGCCGCGCAGATCCTCGCCGGGTACTCGCTCGGCCAGGCCGACCTGCTGCGGCGCGCGATGGGCAAGAAGAAGAAGGAGATCCTCGACAAGGAGTTCGTCCCCTTCGAGGCGGGCATGAAGGAGCGCGGCTACTCCAAGCCCGCGATCCAGGCGGTCTGGGACACCCTGGTGCCGTTCGCGGGGTACGCGTTCAACAAGGCGCACTCCGCCGGGTACGGCGTCGTCTCGTACTGGACGGCGTACCTCAAGGCGAACTACCCGACCGAGTACATGGCCGGCCTGCTGCAGAGCGTGCGGGACGACAAGGACAAGATGGCGCTCTACCTGGGCGAGTGCCGTCGCATGCACATCACGGTGCTGCCGCCCGACGTCAACGACTCCGCCGCCAAGTTCACCGCCGTCGGCGCCGACATCCGCTTCGGCCTGACGGCCATCCGCAACGTCGGCGCCAACGTCGTGGACGCGATCATCGCCGCCCGCGAGGAGAAGGGCGCGTTCACCTCGTTCACGGACTTCCTCGACAAGGTGCCGGCGGTGGTCTGCAACAAGCGCACCATCGAGTCGCTCATCAAGGCCGGGGCGTTTGACTCGCTCGGCCACCCGCGCCGTGCCCTGCTCGTGGTGCACGAGCAGGCGGTGGACTCGGTCATCTCCGTGAAGCGCAAGGAGGCCGAGGGCCAGTTCGACCTCTTCGCCGGCTTCGGCGGCGCGGAGGAGGACGCGGCGATGACGTTCGCCGTCGACGTGCCCGACCTGCCCGACTGGGACAAGAAGCAGCGGCTCGCCTTCGAGCGCGAGATGCTCGGCCTGTACGTCTCGGACCACCCGCTGTCGGGGCTCGAGCACGTGCTGGCGCGCGCGGCGGACACGTCGATCGCGGCGCTGATGGCCGACGAAGGGCGCCAGGACGGCTCCCAGGTCACGGTCGCGGGGCTGCTCACCAGCGTGCAGCGCAAGATGAGCAAGAACGGCAACCCGTGGGCGGCCGTCACGGTCGAGGACCTCGAGGGCGCCGTCGAGGTGATGTTCTTCGGCGAGACGTATCTCGCGTACTCGACGATCCTCGCGGAGGACCAGGTCGTCACGCTGCGCGGCCGCGTGCGGCGCCGCGACGACCAGATGCAGCTGCAGGCGATGGAGGTGTCGCTTCCGGACACGTCCGCCGTCGCCGACGCGCCCGTCCTGGTCACCGTGCCGCACACCCGCTGCGTCGAGCCGGTCATGGTGCGGCTGCGCGAGGTGCTGGCCACGCACCCCGGCTCCGCGGAGGTGCACGTGAGCGTCGCGGAGCCGGGCAAGCGGACGGTGGTGCGCGCGGCGGACACGCTGCGGGTGGAGAAGTCGCCCGCGCTGTTCGGCGACCTCAAGGCCCTCCTCGGCCCGAGCTGCCTGTCGTGAGCGCGGACGTGACGAAGGTCGAGGCGGGCCCGGACGACGGCTCGGCGGACCACCGCTTCCGGGTGGTGCCGGCGGCGTACGTGTACCTGCGCCGCGAGGGGCAGGTGCTGCTGCAGCTGCGGCAGGGGACCGGGTACCGGGACGGGCACTGGGCCGCCGCCGCGGCGGGGCACGTCGAGGCGGGGGAGTCGGTGCTCGAGGCCGCGGTGCGTGAGGCCCGCGAGGAGCTCGGCGTCGTCGTCGACCCCGCCGACCTGGTGCCCGTGACGACGATGCACCGCGGACAGCCCGGCGGCCCGGCGCTCGAGCAGCGCGCCGACTTCTTCTTCACCGCGACCCGGTGGTCCGGCAGCCCCGAGATCCGCGAACCCGCGAAGGTCGGCGACCTGCGGTGGTTCCCGTTCGTCGCGCTGCCCGACCCGGTCGTGCCGCACGAGCTCGTGGTGCTGCGCGCCCTGCACGACGAGGGACGGCACGGCACCCGCGTGCCGCCGATCCTCACCGACGGCTTCTGAGGGCGCGACCCGCCGGGAGGCTCTCGCGGCGGTCAGTGGTGGTGGCCGTGCGCCGCGTGCGGGTCGTACGGCGCGGCCTCGGGCCGGGACCACTGCGGCACGGGGCGCCCGCGGTCCTTCCACCACGTCGCGGTCGGGTGCTGCGGCCAGCCGGCGGGGGAGTCCTCCCACTCCTCCTGCCGCCCGTACGCGGTCAGGTCGAGCAGCTGGGCCTGCGCCATGATCGCCTCGACGCCGCGGTGCGTGGTCTCGTTGGTGAGGAACACCCGGTCGTCGACGCGCAGGTAGCAGGAGATCAGGCCGCGGTCGTCGCTGAGGCCGCCACCCACCGCCTCGTCGGTGACGCCCTGCATCGAGTACCAGGGCACCCGGTAGCCCATGAACTCCACGAAGGGCGCGACCTCGTCCCACGGGCCCTCGCAGAAGACGGCGAACGTCACGCCGCGGTGGTGCAGGTAGGCGGCGTCCTGCACGCTCCAGATGCTGGCCGTGCAGCCCTCGCACTGCCCCTCGACCGGCTGCCCGGCGTGCCACATGTGCTTGTACGCGATCAGCTGGTCACGCCCGTCGAAGACGTCCAGGAGCGGGACCGGCCCGTCGGGGCCGACGAGCAGCGCGCCCGCGTCGACCTCGGTCATCGGCAGGCGCCTCCGCGCGGCGGAGATCGCGTCCCCCTCGCGGGTGTGCGCCTTCTCGCGGGCACGCAGCGCCTCGCGGTCACGCAGCCACGTGGCGCGGTCGACGGGGGAGGGGGAGGCGGCGGTCTCGGTCACGGCGGGCTCCTCGGCAGGTCGGGTCCGGGGCAGGGCGGTCCGGCTGCTCCGGTCGGTGGTTCGACCGGCGCGCGCCCCCGGACTCATCGGTGCCCCGCGGCCGTAGGCTCGGGGCGTGTTCCGCCTCAACCCCGAGCAGCTCGTGTTCGTCACCGAGCGCCACCTCGCCACCCTGACCACCCTGCGCGCCGACGGGAGCCCGCACGTCGTGCCCGTCGCCTTCACCTGGGACGCCGAGGCGGGCGTCGCGCGCACCACGGCGCGCCGGTCGTCGACCAAGGTGGCCAACGCACGCCGGGAGACCTCCGCGGGAGGCCGCCCCCGCGCGGCGCTGTGCCAGGTGGACGGCGGGCGGTGGCTGACGCTCGAGGGGACGATCGAGGTGAGCGAGGACGCCGACGAGATCGCGGACGCCGTCGTGCGGTACTCGAAGCGCTACCGGCCGCTGGAGCACGACCCCGAGCGCGTCGTGCTGCGCCTCACCCCGGACCGGGCGATGGCCTCGACCTACATGGCCTGAGCGCCCCGGCTCCCCGGCGGTGCTCAGGCGACGACGGCGGTCTCGTCGCCCTCGGGCAGGGCCACCGTCACCCGGTCGCCCCGGACCAGCTGGCGACCGCGGCGGGTCTCGGGTTCCTCGTTGACCCGGACCTCGCCGTCGGCGACCAGGTCACGCGCGTGGGTTCCGGACTCCGCGAGGCCCGCCAGCTTGAGGAACTGCCCCAGCCGGATCATGTCGTCGCGGATGGGGACCTCGATCGGGGCGCTCATGGGACCCATTGTCCGTCCTCGCGGTCGCGGTCCGGGCACCTCGCCGCGTGCGCGTGGCGACGGGGTGTCACGCCGCCAGGTCGACCGCGACGCCACGGCCGGCCGCTCGCGCCCGCTCGAGCAGGACCGCGCCCAGTGCGACGTCGAGGACTCCGAGCCCGACCGAGTCGAAGAGGGTGATCTCGTCCGGGGCGCGGCGCCCCGTCGCACGGCCCGTGACGACGTCGCCGAGCTCGAGGCGGCACGCGTCGGCGTCGATGGCCCCTTCGGCGATGGCGAGGAGCGCGTCGCCCGACTCGTGCAGGGCGGTCCCCACGGAGTCGACCACGACGCGGGAGCGCGCCATCGCGGCCCCGTCCACCTCGCGATGGTCCGGCCGGGGCGGCGCGCCGACGACGTTCACGTGCAGGCCGGGGGCGAACCACGCCCCCTGGACGAGGGGGTCGCGGGCGGGGGTGAGCGTGCACACCACGTCGGCAGTCCGGACCGCGGCCTCGGGAGATCCGACCGCCTCCACGGCGAGGTCCGGGAGGTGCTCGGCGACCTGCGCGGCGAAGGTCGCGACGCGCTCCGTGGTGCGGGACCAGACGAGGACGCGCTCGAGCGGCCTGACCTCGACCAGCGCCCGCACGTGCTCGAGCGCGAGCGCGCCCGCGCCGACGAGGCCGAGCACGCGGGCGTCCTCGCGTGCCAGCCACCGTGTCGCCACGGCGCTCGCGGCGGCCGTGCGCAGCCGGGTGGGGACCGCGCCGTCGAGCACCGCGGCGGGCGCGCCCGTGCTCGCGTCGACGAGCACCAGGACGGACCGCTGGGCCGGCAGGCCGCGGTCGCGGTTGCCGGGGACGTCGGCCAGCAGCTTCGAGCCGGCGAGCCCGGCCCGGCCCGACACGGCGGTCATGGGCAGGAAGTGCGCGGCGGGGTCGAGCGCCGCGGCCGTGAGCGGCGCCTGCGCGGCGACGCCGTCCGCGAGGTCGGCGAAGGTCTGCTCGACGAGGTCGACCACCTCCCGGGGCGACACCAGCCCGGTGAGCTCGGATCGGGTGAGGACGAGGGGCACGGGCGCTCCAGCATGGTCGGCGGGATGGTCGGCGGGACGGGCGGTGGGATGGTCGGTGGGACGGGCGGCGGGGCGGACCGCGGCGGTGCTCATGCGGTGCGTCCGAGCCGGGCGAAGGGCGTGGTGAGCCCCGACGGCGGGCGGCTGTGGGTGACGAGCCCGGCGACGGCCAGCAGCGCGAGGACGTACGGCAGCATGACGAGCAGCGCGAACGGCACGTCCACCCCCAGTGCGGGCAGCGTGAACTGCAGCGCCTGCGCCAGGCCGAAGACCAGCGCCGCCACGGCGACGCCGACCGGGCGCCAGCTCCCGGCGATCACGGCCACGACCGCGAGGTAGCCGACGCCCGCCGTCATGTTGTCCGTGAAGGTGTGCACCTCCGCGAGGGCGAGCTGGGTGCCCGCGAGGCCGGACAGCACCCCGACCACGAGCACCGCCAGGAACCGGACGCGCAGCACGGGCACGCCCGCACGGTCGGCGCTCGCGGCGTCCTCGCCGACGGCGCTCAGGGCGATGCCCCACGTCGTGCGGCGTGACGTGAGGAGGCCGAGCCCCACGACCACGGCCAGCAGGACGTACGCGAGGCCGGTCTGCTGGAACAGCGCGGGGCCGAGGACGGGGAGGTCGGACAGCCAGGGCACCGCGACCCGGTCGAAGCCCGGGACGACGGTGCCGCGCTCGAGGAGCAGGCGGGCGCCGAAGGTGGTGCCGGCGAGCGCGAGCGCGTTCGCGGCGATGCCGGTGACGATCTGGTCGGCGCGCAGGACGACGCTGAGCAGCGCCTGCAGGAGCCCGGCCAGGAGCCCCGCGGCGGCGCCGCAGGCGACGCCGACGAGGGCCGACCCGGAGGCCGTGGCCCCGACGACGGACGCGAACGCGCCGGTGAGCATCATGCCCTCGACGCTCATGGTCAGGACTCCCGAGCGCTCGCCCACGAGCTCGCCGCTCGCGGCGACCAGGACGGGGACGGCCAGGGCGACGCCTGCGGCGAGCAGGTCGGTGAGGGTGTCGATCACGGGCTCGCCTCCGGTCGGGGGGTCGTCGGGACGGTGCGGTGCGCGCGCCGGTGCCGGGTCGGGCGCACGGCCCAGACCGCGGTCCCGGCGACGCCGAGGATGACGAGGCTCTCCGCGACCTGCGTCAGCGACGCGGGCACGCCGGCGGCGAGCTGCAGGTTGATCCCGCCCGACACCAGGAAGCCGAGCGCGGCCGCGACGACCACGGCGACGGCGCAGGACCCGCGCGCCAGCAGGCCGACGACGAGGCCGGAGAACCCGTATCCCGACGAGATGCCGTCGTCGAGCACGTACGGCGCGGACACGACGAGGACGCCGCCCGCGACGCCCGCGGCCGCCCCGGCGGCGGTCAGCGCGGAGAACCGGAGCCGGTCCACGCCGAGGCCGAGGCGGTGCGCCGCGGGCCGGGACAGGCCGACGGCGGCGAGCCGGACGCCGGTGCCGGTGCGGTGCAGGACGAGCGCCACGACGCCCGCGGCGACGAGGGCGAGCACCGCGGCGACGGTCGCCGGCGAGCCCGGGACCCCGAGCAGCGGCAGGTGGGCCGCCTCCACGAGGGGGGCGGACTGCGGGAGCGTCTCGGAGCTGGTGACGGGCTGGCGCAGGAGCGCCTCCTCGTGCACGGCGAGGACGAGGACCGCGGCGCCGACGAAGTTGAGCAGCAGCGTGGTGATGACCTCGCTCACTCCGCGCCGGACGGCGAGCCAGGCCGCGATCGCGGCCCATCCCGCGCCGCCCGCGGCGGCGGCGAGCAGGACGAGGGGCAGCGCGACGGCCGGGGGCGCGCTCGGGGGCAGGGCGGTGCCGACCGCGGTCCCGGCGACCGCCCCCACGCAGATCTGGCCCTCCCCGCCGACGTTGACCAGGCCCGCGCGGTGCGCGAGCAGGAACCCGGCGGCCACCAGGAGCAGGACCGCCGCCGTGTTGACGGCCGAGCCGATCGCGTACGGGGTGCCGACCATGCCGTCCCAGAGGGCCGCCGCCGCCTCGGCGGGCGGCGCTCCGGCGAGCGCGGCGAGGGCGGCGGCCACGGCCAGGGCGCCGGCGACCGCCGCGGCCGGGACGAGGGCGGGCGCCAGGTCGCGGAGCCGGGCCGTCGGTCCGCGCGGCGGCGCCTCCCGACCACCGTCGGCGGGGGAGTTCGTGGGGCCGGGCTGTTTCGGCGTCCCGGTCGGTGTCCCTGTGGGTGCCCCGCTCGACGGCGTGGGCGGGGGCGCCGGCGGCGAGCCCGGCGCGGTGCTCCGCGGGGAACGTGCGGCGGCGAGGGCGCGTGCGGCGAGGGTCATACGGCTGCTCCCGTCATGAGGCGCGCGACCTGGTCGCGCGCGTCCGGCGCGTCGGTGGGCACGGCGTCGCTCAGCCGGCCCCGGTAGGCGACGTGCACGCGGTCGCACGTCGCGAGGAGCTCCGAGAGCTCGCTGGAGACCACCAGCACGGCGACGCCGGACGCGGCGGCGTCGCGCAGGCGGGTGACGACGTCGTCGACGGCGCCGAGGTCGAGGCCGCGCGTCGGCTGGGCGGCGACGACGCAGCGCAGCGGGTCGAGGCTGAGCTCGCGGGCCAGCACGGCCTTCTGCTGGTTGCCGCCCGAGAGCGAGGAGAGGGGCGCGTCGAGGTCGGCGGCCCGCACGTCGAACCGGGCCGCGAGGTCGCGCGCGTCGGCGCGCAGCGCACGCCGGTCGAGGAGCCCGAACCTCCGGTAGGCGCCGAGACGCCCGAGCAGGAGGTTCGTCGTGACGCTGAGCGCCGGGACGACGGCCTCGTGGTGGCGGTCCTCGGGGACGACGCCGAGGCCGAGCGCGGTGCGCCGTCCCGGCGTCGCGCGGGTGAGGTCGTGCCCGTCGAGCAGGACCTGTCCCGCCGCCGGGGCGCGCGCCCCGGAGAGCGCCGCGACGAGCTCGCTCTGGCCGTTGCCCTCCACGCCCGCGATCCCGACGACCTCGCCGGGTCGGACGGCCAGGTCGACGTCGTCCACCAGCCGCTCGCCGTCCGCGCCCTCCACGACGAGGCCGCGGACGTCCAGCGCGACGGGCAGGGACGCGTCGGGTCGCGGCGGGCCCGGGCGGCGGGCCGCCGCCTTCCCCTCCACGTCGACGCTCGCGGCGAGCACCGGGTCGAGCCCTCCGACGTGGCGACCGATCATCAGGGTGACCAGGTCCGCCGTGCCGAGCGCGTCGGGACCGCCGCCGTCCTCGGCCGTGGGGCCGCCGTCGCCGGGGCGGGCGATCCGGCCGCCCCCGACGACGCGCCCGCCCCGCAGCACCGTGGCGCGGTCGCCGACGCGCCGCACCTCGGCCAGCTTGTGGGTGACGAGGACGACGGCCGTCCCGGCGGCCGCGACGCGGCGACAGGTCCCCAGCAGCCGCTCGACGTCCTCGGGGCCGAGGACGCCCGTGGGCTCGTCGAGCAGCAGCAGGCGCGGCCGGTCGACCAGGGCGCGCACGATCTCGACCTGCTGGCGCGCGCCGATGCTGAGCTCCCCGGTCACGGCCGCCGGGTCGACACGCAGGCCCAGCTCGTCCTCGATCTCCGCGAGCCGCGTCGTGAGCCCCGCGAGGTCGGGGGGCAGCCGCCGCCCGCGCCCGAGCAGGAGGTTCTCCCGCACGGTGAGCGTGGGGACCAGCGAGAAGTGCTGGTGGACCATGCCGATGCCCAGGCGGATCGCCTCGGCGGGGGACGCGGGGGCGTACGGCGCTCCGTCCAGCAGCAGCTCGCCGCGGGTGGGGGGCAGGGTGCCGAAGACGAGGTGGCACAACGTCGACTTGCCGGCGCCGTTCTCGCCGAGCACGCAGTGCACCTCGCCGGCGGCGACCGTGAGGTCGACGTCGTCGAGCGCGGTGTGCGCGCCGAAGCGGCGGGTGACGCCGCGGAGCTCGAGCGCGGGCGTGTCGTCCGGTCGCGGTGGGGGCACGGGACCTCCTCGGTCGGTGGTCGGTCCGGCGGGACGGGGCCGGGTCGGTACGGGGCCGGGTCGGTACGGGCCGGGTCAGTACGGGGCGACGTCGCCGCTGGCGACGGACTCGGTGAGGGTCGCGAGCGCGTCCGCGGTCTCGGGGTCGTCGCCGCACAGGACGAACTCGGTACCGCCACGCTCGGACGTCAGGCCGAAGGGCACCTGCGCCGCCTCCCACGTGCCGTCCAGCACCGCCTGCACGGCGTACTCGACCTCGGTGCCGATGTCCGTGCGCACGTACCCGGCGTACGGTCCGGTGCACTCGCCGGGGATCGGCCCGCCGATCATCGCGGCGTCCGCGTCGGCCGCGGCCTGCTCGATGCCCTGCTTGCCGAGGTTCACGATCTGCCCGACGACGTCGACCCCGACGCCGAAGTTCGCCGCGGCGGCCTGCTTCGCCTTGGCCGGGTCGTTGAAGTCGCCGAGGAACTGCGGCGTCACCACGGTGGTGCCCGGGACGGCGGCCTCGGCGCCGTTCGCGAAGGCGGCCGAGGCGTTGACGATGGCCGGCAGCTCGACCCCGCCGATGAAGCCGATCTTCCCGGTGGACGACGACAGGGCCGCGACGGCGCCCGAGAGGTACTCGGCCTCCGCCTGCTGAGGGTCGTAGTAGGCGAGGTTGTCCAGCGGCTCGGCGTCGGCCGGCCCGCCGATCTCGACGAACGTGACGTCGGGGAACTGCGGAGCCACCTTGCGGAGGTCGGCGTCGGTCTGCCCGCCCACGGAGATCACCAGGTCGGAGCTGCCCGCGAGCCGCACCAGGGTCTGCTCGTAGTCGGCCGCGGCGACCTCCTCGACGAACGACATGTCGACCTCGTCGCCGAGCTCCTCCTCGACCCGCTGGTACCCGAGGTAGGCCGACTGCATGAACCCCGTGTCCGAGGTCGATCCGGGGAGGAACACGCCCACGGCCAGAGGCCCGTCGGCCGTCGGGTCGGTGCCGGAGGCGGCAGGGGTGCCGCAGGCCGCGAGAGCGAGGGTCCCCGCGGCGGCGAGCGCGGTGGCCAGGCGCCGGCGGGTCGGTGCGGCGGGAGACGGTCCGGTGCGGTGGGTGCGGGTTCCGGGGCGGGGGCTGCGCATGTCGTCCTCCAGTGAGTTAGCGGTATACCACTAATGGAGGAGTCTCGGGACGTCGTGTTTCCAGGGGGTCAACCGGCCGTAAATGCTGCGTGACCGTGCATCGGTCAGCCGGCGCGCCGGCCCCGGTTGCGCGACCGGGTCGCCTCGACGGGGTCGACGGGGGAGGAGGCCCAGGTCTCGGCGAGCGCGAGGCTCGGCCCGCGTCCCGAGGCCACGTGCCGCTGGGCGAGCGCGCCGACGGTCTCCGCGTCGCGGGCCTCGATCGCCGCGAGCATCGCCGCGTGCTCCTCGCACTGCTCGCGGGTGTCCCGACGCTTCGTGAGGTGGAAGAGCCAGCGCACCCGGGCGTCCAGCGGCGCGAGCATCGACCGCAGCAGCGTGTTGCCGCACGCCTGCACCACCGCCGCGTGGAAGCCGGCGTTCGCCGCGGCCGTCGCGGCGTCGTCGTGGGCGGCGAGGGCCTCGCGCGCGGCCTGCACGGCGGCCGCCATCGTCTCGAGGTCGGCGGCCGTGCGACGCAGCGCCGCGAGCCGGAACGCCAGCACCTCGACGCTCTCGCGGACCTCGAAGAGCTGCTCGACGTCCTCGCGCGTGAAGGGCGCGACCAGCGCCCCCTGCCGGGGCACCAGGATGACCAGGCCCTCGCCCTCGAGCTGCTGGAGCGCCTCGCGGAGCGGGACGCGCGAGACGCCGAGCTCGGCGGCGATGTCCCTCTCGACCAGCCGCTGACCCGGATGGAGGTCGAGGCCGATGATGCGTGCCTTGATGGTCTCGTAGGCGGTCTCGCGCAGCGAGCGGCTGTCGCCGCGGGGCGCGGGGGGCGTGGTCACGCACCGATCCTAAGGAGCGGGCGGGGCCGGTGGCCGGACCGGGGCCCGGCCTAGACTGGTCCGGTGATCCGACGCATCGACCTCCGCGGGCAGGACCTGACCCGCACCGAGCTGCTCGGGGTGCTGCCGCGCCCCGAGATCGGGGTGGACGAGGCCGTCCAGGCCGTCACCCCGATCATCGCCGACGTCCGGGCCCGCGGTGCCGCCGCGCTCCGCGACCTGTCGGAGCGCCTCGACGGCGTGCGTCCGGAGCATCTGCGCGTCCCGGTGGAGGCGCTGGCCGCCGCCCTCTCGGGGCTCGACCCGCAGGTGCGGGCGGGGCTCG
The DNA here is from genome assembly GCF_042793275.1 of Isoptericola sp. NPDC056578. NCBI lineage: Bacteria > Bacillati > Actinomycetota > Actinomycetes > Micrococcales > Promicromonosporaceae > Isoptericola > Isoptericola sp. NPDC056578. The sequence goes on along the minus strand of NZ_JBHTVC010000017.1, from coordinate 8,090 downwards.
AGGAGGCCATCCGGCGGGTCCGGGCGGTGCACGCCGCGCAGGTGCCGACGGAGCACGCCACGCAGCTCGCGCCGGGTGCGGTGGTGCGACAGCGGTGGGTCCCCGTGCAGCGCGTGGGCCTGTACGTGCCCGGTGGCCGCGCCGTGTACCCGTCGTCCGTGATCATGAACGTGGTCGCCGCGCAGGAGGCCGGGGTGCCCGGGCTCGCCGTCGCGTCGCCGCCGCAGAAGGACGCCGGTGGGCTGCCGCACCCGACGATCCTCGCGGCGTGCGCGCTGCTCGGCGTCGACGAGGTCTACGCGGTCGGCGGGGCCCAGGCGGTGGCGATGTTCGCGTACGGCGCCGCCGGCACCGAGCCGCAGGACGGCGACGTGCTGTGCGACCCGGTGGACGTCGTGACGGGCCCCGGCAACGTGTACGTGACGGCGGCCAAGCGCCTGGTGCGCGGCGTCGTCGGCATCGACGCCGAGGCCGGGCCCACGGAGATCGCCGTGCTCGCCGACGAGACGGCCGACCCGGGGCACGTCGCCCTCGACCTCATCAGCCAGGCCGAGCACGACCCGATGGCTGCCTCCGTCCTGGTCACGCCGTCCGTGGAGCTGGCCGGCGCCGTGGAGGCCCGGCTGAGCGACCTGGTGGGCTCCACCAAGCACTCGGCCCGCGTCCTGCAGGCGCTCGGCGGACCGCAGTCCGCCGTCGTGCTCGTCGACGACCTGGAGCAGGGTCTCGCGGTGGTGGACGCCTACGGCGCGGAGCACCTGGAGATCCAGACCGAGGGGGCAGCGGCGCTCGCGGAGCGTGTGCGATCGGCGGGGGCGATCTTCGTCGGCCCGTGGTCGCCCGTCTCCCTCGGCGACTACATGGCGGGCAGCAACCACGTGCTCCCCACCGGCGGCTCCGCGCACTTCTCCAGCGGCCTCGGCGTCCACGCCTACCTCAAGTCCGTCCAGGTGGTGGAGTACTCCCGCGACGCGCTCGAGGAGCTCGCCGACCGCATCGTCGCCGTCGCGAACGACGAGGACCTGCCCGCGCACGGCGAGGCCGTCCGCGGACGCTTCCTCTGAGCAGCCGCACCACGCCCACGACCGGTCCTCGCCGGGGCGCGGAATAGTGTGCCAAGCGGCACGGCCCACGGCGTCGGCCGCGTCGGAGGGCCGTGCGAGCATGGACGCATGCCCGCGCCGCCACCCCGCCTCGACCCGGTCGTGGTGGGCGACGTCGTCGGGAGCGCCGCGTTCCGCCGCGCCCAGGGCTACCAGCGCGCGGGCATGGTGCGCACCTGGCACTGGGACCCCGACGCGCGGGCGCTCACGGCCCGCGTCGCGGGCAGCGGGGCGCAGCCCTACGCCTGTCGCGTGACGTTCACCGTCGGGGCCGACGGGCGGTACGCCTACGACGGGTCGACCTGCAGCTGTCCGGTGCGAGCGGACTGCAAGCACGTCGCAGCCGTCCTGCTGCACGTCGGTGCCCAGCCCGAGGCGGTCGGGACCGCCGTGGCCGCCGTCAGCGGTGACGAGAACGGCGACGAACCCGTGGGCTGGAGGGGGCGCCTCGCCGCGGTGACCGGAGCCCCGGACGCCGGGTCCCGCCGTCCGGCCGCGCACGGCACCCGCGACGGCGGCACCCTGCCGGTCGCACTGCGGTTCCGGCTCGACGAGGAGTTCGGCGGCCTGCCCCCGGAGCTCTCGGTGCGGCCGGTCGTGCCGGGGCGCACCGGCTGGAAGGTCGCGCCCGAGGCGAGCTGGGAGGCGCTGGCCACCGGCCTGTACGCGTTCGCCGACGTGCGGGCCACGCCCGCGCCCGAGGTGCGGCGCTGGTTCGCCGACCTCGGGTCCGCCCTCGGCGACGGGGGCGGGTTCGGCCGCGGCCGGCGCGCCTGGCGCCCCCTGGCCGCCGGCGGCCGCGGGCTGTGGGCGCTGCTCGCCGAGGCCGCGGACCTGGAGATCCCGCTCGTCGCGCACGGGGCGCGTGACGAGGTGCTCCTGGCGGACGCGGCGGAGCTCCGCCTGAGGGTGGGGACCGCGGTCGGCGCGGCGGACGGCGGGGTGCACCTGGACCCGGTCGTGGCCTTCGACCGCGTCGACGTGGCCCCGGGTGCACCGCTCGGCACGGTGGGGGACACCGGCCTGTACGCGGTCGAGGCCTCCGGCCGGCGGACCGTGCTCCGGCTGGGGCCCACGCCGCGGCGGCTGTCCGACGCCGCGCGGGAGCTCGTGGTCGTGGGCCGGGTGGAGGTGCCGGGCGACGACGTGGCGGAGCTCTACGCCGAGCACCTCCCCGCGCTCCGTCGCGCCGTGCGCGTCGTCACCGACGGCTCCGTCGCGCTGCCCGACCCGCCGCGCCCGGTGCTCGTGGCCGAGGTCGCCTTCCCGTCGCCGGAGCACGCGCTCCTGACGTGGAGGTTCGACTACCCGGCGCCCGTCGGCGGGGGTGCGGCGCGTCGCGTCGCGCTGGACGGGGCGACGTCGGACCCGGTGCGGGACCCGGGGGCCGAGGCCGAGATCCGGGCCAAGGCGCAGGCGACCGTCCGGGGCGTGCCCGGCTTCGAGCGCTTCGACCTCGCCGCCCGGACGGACCTCAATGGCCTGGACGCCCTCGACCTCGCCCACGGCGTGCTCCCCGCGCTGGCCGCCACGGGCGACGTGCGCGTCGAGGCCGGCGACGTGCCGCACTACCTGCACCTGGACGCCGCGCCCCGCGTGGTCGTCTCGGGGGCGCCCTCGGGGGACTCCGACTGGCTCGATCTCGGCGTCTCGGTGACCGTCGGCGGCAAGGCGCTCCCTTTCGCCCGCCTATTCACCGCCCTCGCGCGCGGCGACAAGCGGCTGCTCCTCGTCGACGGGTCGTGGCTGCGCCTCGACCAGCCGGTGCTGGGCCGCCTGCGTGACCTCATCACGGAGGCCACCGCGCTGAGCGACCGGCCGGGCAAAACGCGGGTCAGCCGCTACGACGCGCAGCTGTGGGGCGAGCTCGAGGACGTGGCGGACGTCGTCGAGGCCGCGGAGGCCTGGCGGCGGTCGCTGGCCGGCCTGCGCGCGCTCGCCGCGGGGGAGCGTGTCGCGGAGGCGTTGGACGTGCCCGACGGCGTGCGCGCCGAGCTGCGGCCGTACCAGCGGCAGGCGTTCGAATGGCTGACCTTCCTGTGGCAGCACGGGCTCGGGGGGATCCTGGCCGACGACATGGGGCTCGGCAAGACGGTCGAGACGCTCACGTTCCTGGCGCACGCGCGGACGACGGCGGCGGACGCCCCGCCCTTCGTCGTCGTCGCCCCGGCCTCCGTGGTCGGGAACTGGGTGGACGAGGCGGCGCGCTTCACCCCCGGGCTGCGGGTGGTCGCGATGCCCGCCACCTCGCGCACGCTCGGCACCGACCTGGCCGAGCTCGCCGCCGGGGCCGACGTGGTCGTCACGTCGTACGCCGTCTTCCGTCTCGAGTTCGACGCGTTCGACGCGCTCGAGTGGGGCGGGCTGATCCTCGACGAGGCGCAGGTGGCGAAGAACCCGCGCACGCGGGCGCACGAGACCGCCCGGCTGCTGCGCGCCCCGTTCAAGCTGGCGGTCACGGGCACGCCGCTCGAGAACAACCTCATGGAGCTGTGGGCGGCCCTCGCGATCGTCGCGCCGGGGCTGTACCCGTCGATGCACCGCTTCAAGGCGGAGACCGCGCGGCTGGTCGACGCCGCGGCCGCCGACGACGACCCCCAGGTGGTCGCGGCCGGCAACCGCGCGCTCGCACGCCTCAAGCGGCGCATCCGCCCGCTCGTGCTGCGCCGCACCAAGGAGCAGGTCGCCCCCGAGCTCCCCGAGCGCACCGAGCGCGTGCTGCGCGTGCCGCTCACCCCCGACCACCGCAAGGTCTACGACACCCACCTGCAGCGCGAGCGACAGCGGCTGCTCGGGCTGCTGGAGGACTTCGACGCGAACCGCGTGGCGATCTTCCGGTCGTTGACGACGCTGCGCCGCCTCGCGCTCGACGCGTCGCTCCTCGACGACGCGTACGCGGGCGTGGGCTCCGCCAAGCTCGACGTGGTGACCGACGAGCTGACCGAGATCGCCGCGGAGGGCCACCGGGCGCTCGTCTTCTCGCAGTTCACGTCGTTCCTGCGGCGCGTCGAGCAGCGCGTCACCGCCGCTGGGCTGCCCGTCGTCTACCTCGACGGCGCCACCCGCCGGCGCGCGGACGTCGTGCGGGCCTTCAAGGAGGGCGACGCCCCGGTGTTCCTCGTCTCGCTCAAGGCGGGCGGCGTCGGGCTCAACCTCACCGAGGCCGACTACGTCTACCTGCTGGACCCGTGGTGGAACCCCGCCACCGAGGCGCAGGCCGTCGACCGCACCCACCGCATCGGGCAGACCCGCAACGTCGTCGTGACGCGCCTGGTCGCGCAGGACACGATCGAGGAGAAGGTCATGGCGCTCGCGCGGCGCAAGGCCGCGCTGTTCGACGCCGTGCTCGACGACGCGGCGGGCACGTTCGCCCGGGCGCTCGCGGCCGACGACGTCCGGGGGCTGCTCGACGGCTGACCCTGGTGCCCCGCCGCGGCGCGCGCGGACCCGTCAGCGCACGCCGAGCACGAACGGGTGCACCGCCGCGGCGCCGGCCTGGCGCAGCAGCCGGGCGGCCACCGTGAGCGTCCAGCCGGACTCGGTCCAGTCGTCCACCAGCAGCACGGTGCGGCCCGGCAGGCCGCGCAGGGCGGCGTCGCCCAGCTCCGGTCGCAGGCGCCGCGCCACTCCCGCGAGGCGCATCGCCGAGTTCACGTCGTGCCGGTCGGGCTGCTCGGAGCCGGCGGCCGGCCCGACCGCGCCGATGAGCGGCACGCCCAGGTAGGCGGCCAGCCCCGAGGCCAGGTGGTAGGTGAGCTGCGGACGGGTGGCCGACCGCACCGCGACCACGCCCTCGATCGCGTGGGACGCGCCCGCGTCGTCCGCCCCGTCGCCGCCGTCGCTGCGGCCGGGGTGGATGGCGTCCCAGTCGTCGAGGACACGCGCGGCGGCGTGCCGCAGCGGCACGGGCACCTCGCCGTCGGGTGCACCCGCCGCGAAGAGGTCGCGCAGCGGGCCCGACCAGCCCAGGCCGTCGAGGCGGGCGACCGCGCGTCCCGGCTCGGCGCGCTCGCCGGGCGCGATCTTGCCCTTGAGGTCGAGACCGAGGGCGGCCAGCCCGGACGGCCACATCGCGCGCGGTCCGACCTCCACGCCGGGCCGGTCCATGTCGGCGCGCGCGGCGGCCACGGCCTCCGCGTCGGGGACGGCGGGCAGCGTGACACCGTCGCACCGGTCGCAGCGGCCGCAGGCCCAGCCGTCGGGCAGCTCCGGGTCGTCGAGCTGGGCGCGCAGGTACGCCATCCGGCACCCGGAGGTGGCCACGTAGTCGACCATGGCCTGCTGCTCCGCCTGGCGGGTGGCCTCCACCCGTGCGTAGCGCTCGGCGTCGTACGCCCAGGGGGTGCCGGTGGCGACCCAGCCGCCCTGCACGCGCCGCACCGCGCCGTCGACGTCGAGCACCTTGAGCATCGTCTCGAGCCGGGACCGCTTGAGGTCGACCTGCGTCTCGAGCGCGGCGGTCGACTGCGCGCCCTCGGACGCCCCGAGGGCGCCGAGCGTGGCGCGGACCTGCGGCTCGGTGGGGAACGCCTGCGACCCGAACCAGTCCCAGATCGCCCGGTCCTCGTGCCCGGGCAGGAGCACGACGACGGCGTCGTCCACGCCACGGCCCGCGCGGCCCACCTGCTGGTAGTAGGCGATGGGGGAGGAGGGTGCGCCGAGGTGCACGACGAACGCGAGGTCGGGCTTGTCGAAGCCCATGCCGAGCGCGGACGTCGCCACCAGGGCCTTGACCCGGTTCTCCTTGAGGTCCTCCTCCAGCTGCTCCCGCTGGGTGGGGTCGGTCCGGCCGGTGTAGGCCGCGACCGCCAGCCCCGCGCCCCGGAGCTGCTCGGCCACCTGCTCGGCGGCGGACACGGTGAGGCAGTAGACGATGCCCGACCCCTCGACGTCCTGCAGCGCCTCCACGAGCCACGCCACCCGCGTGGGCTGGTCGGGGAGCTCGAGCACGGCGAGGTGCAGCGACTCGCGGTCCAGCCCGCCCCGCAGCACGAGCACGTCCTCGTCGGGGACGGGGTCGCCGCCGGCGGCCGTTCCGTGCACGCCGAGCTGCTCGGCGACGTCGGCGGTGACGCGGGCGTTGGCCGTGGCCGTCGTGGCGAGGACGGGGATGCCGGGCGGCAGGTCGGCGAGCAGCGTGCGGATGCGGCGGTAGTCGGGCCGGAAGTCGTGGCCCCAGTCGGAGATGCAGTGCGCCTCGTCGATCACCACGAGGCCCGCGTCGGCCGCCAGGCGGGGGAGCACCTCGTCGCGGAACGCCGGGTTGTTGAGCCGCTCGGGCGAGCACAGGAGCACGTCGACCTCGCCCGCCGCGATGTCCGCGTGCACCTGGTCCCACTCGGTGACGTTCGAGGAGTTGATCGTCACGGCGCGGATCCCGGCGCGCGACGCCGCCGCGATCTGGTCGCGCATGAGCGCCAGGAGCGGGGACACGATGACGGTGGGACCCGCGCCCCGGGACCGCAGCAGGGACGTCGCGACGAAGTACACGGCGGACTTGCCCCACCCGGTGCGCTGCACGACGAGCGCGCGGCGGCGGAACGCGACGAGCGCCTCGATCGCGCGCCACTGGTCCTCCCGCAGCGTCGCGTCCTCGCGGCCGACCAGCGCGCGCAGCGACTCCTCGGCCTGCTCGCGCAGCGTGCCGCCGCCCTCGCCCGCGCTGTCGAGCAGCCCGCGGAGCATCGCGAGCTTCGCGCGCTTGGCGGCGTCGGGTGCCGACGCGGGTTCGGGGGACGGGACGGGCGGCGGGGCGGTCCGCGGCCCGGGCGGGGCGCCGTGCTCGTTCTCGTTCTCGGGCGCCTGGTCGTCAGGCGGCGGGACGTCCTCGTCCGTCGGGTCGAACACGAGGTCGGCGTACGGGTCGTCGGGGTGGCTCACGTCTTCGATCGTAGGGGGCGCCGCCGACGGCTCCGGCCCGTCCTCCACAGGCCGTCAGCGCACGTACTCCCGCAGGAGCGCCACGGACGACGCCACCACCGCGACCACCTCGGCCGCGGCGGCGACGATCTCGGTGGCCCCCGCGAACGTCTCGTTGACGCCGTAGAAGCCGACCGTCGTCGACAGGACGAACGCGAGCAGCGTCAGGCCGCCGAAGCCGATGCCGCCGACGAGCGGCAGCCAGTGCCGCCAGGCCACGAGCAGCCCGGCCAGCACGACGCCCGCCACGGCGTTGAGGAGGAAGAGGGGGCCGACGACGGCGATCGTGTCGTAGCCGTCGACGTACAGCACGACGTGGACGACGGCGGAGACGAGGACCGCGATCGCGGCCGCGAGTCGCCAGCCGCGCGCGACCGGCGGCCGGGCCGAGGGGGTGGGCCGCGGCCGGGGTGGCACCGCGCCGTGCGACGAGTCCATGATGATGATGCTCCCACTCCTCGGTGGTGCCGTCAGCGGAAGCGTCCGGCGGGCCGGGGCCCGACCCACCGGAGGCGCCATGCCGACCAGCCCAGCGACCAGCCCTCAGGCCAGCCCTCAGGCCGGCCCTCAGGCCAGTCCGACCGTGCCCGACGCGGCCGCCTGCTCCTGCGGTCCGACCCGCCGACAGCTGCTGCGCGGCACGGGCGCGGCGGCGGGCGCGATCGCGGGCGCCGGGGTGCTCGCCGCCTGTGCCGAGCAGAAGCCGACGCCGCAGGAGGCCGCGGCCTCCGCGAGCGCGGCGGGCGCGGGCACGGTCGTCGTCGCGCTCGCCGACGTGCCGGTGGGCGGCGCCGTCGCCGCGAAGGTCGGTGGTCAGGACGTGCTCGTGACCCAGCCGACCCAGGGCGAGGTGCACGCGTTCAGCGCGATCTGCACGCACGCGGGCTGCACGGTCGCGCCCGGCGAGGGCGAGCTGCTGTGCCCGTGCCACCAGTCGCGCTACGCGCTGACGGACGCCGCGGTGCTCGGCGGGCCGGCGCCCGAGCCGCTCCCGTCGATCCAGGTCGAGGTCTCGGGGGACGACGTCGTGCTCGCGTGACGGGGCGCACGGACGACGGGGGCCCGGCG